>CAZLOO010000141.1:0-6159 GCA_964561055.1 uncultured Halobacteriales archaeon | reverse complement strand
CGGCTACGAGGAGTGGGTGATCGAGGAGCGTCTGGTCGGCGAGGAGTTCACCGTCCAGGCGTTCGTCGCCAACGGTGACGTTCGGGTCACGCCCGCGGTTCAGGACCACAAGCGCGCCTACGAGGGCGACGAGGGGCCCAACACCGGCGGGATGGGAAGCTACTCCGAGGCTGGGCTGGCGCTGCCGTTCATGACCGAGACCGACTACTGGGCCGCGGTGGACATCATCGAGGCGACCGTCGAGGCGCTAGGCGGCTACAAGGGCGTCCTGTACGGCCAGTTCATGCTCACCGCCGAGGGGCCGAAGGTGGTGGAGTTCAACGCCCGCTTCGGCGACCCGGAGGCGATGAACGTGCTGCCCGTGCTGGAGACGCCGTTCGTGGACGTGCTCACGGCTGCCCGGGACGGTGACCCGCTGCCGGAACTGGAGTTCGCTCCCCGGGCGACGGTGTGCAAGTACGCTGTCCCGGCGGGCTACCCGACCGACCCGGAAGCGGGCGCGCTGGTGACCGTCGACGACGACGCCATCGCGGCCGCGAGCACGGGCACGGGCGAGGCGCTGCTGTATTACGCCAGCGTGGACGAGCGCGAGGACGGCATCTACACCACCACCTCGCGGGCCTTCGCCGTCGTGGGCGTGGCTGACTCCATCACTGCGGCCGAGAGCATCGCCGAGGACGCTCTCTCGGGGGGCGGCGATGGCCTGCGCGTGCGCCACGACATCGGGACGGAGGCGCTCGTTGACCGCCGCGTCGAGCACATGGCAGAACTCCGTGGCGACGGCGGGCAGTGAGCGACGACAACCGCTACGGCCGAGTCCAGCGCCACCCCACGGAGGGACCGCTCAACAGCCTCCAGCACTGGCGGGAGGCAAAGAGCGTCACCCGGATCGTATACAACTACCTGCTCGTGGTAGTCGCGCGGCTGGCACCCTCCCTCGTGGTGAAGGCGTGGGCGCTCCGGCGGCTCGGGGTCACCGTCGGCGCAGGGGTTTCCTGGGGTCTGGAGGCGACGCCAGACGTGTTCTGGCCGGAGCTGGTGACCCTGGAGGACCACTGCATCGTGGGCTACGACGCCGTGTTGCTCTGCCACGAGTTCCTGCAGGAGGAGTACCGCACCGGCGAGGTGGTGATCGGCGAGCGGGCGATGATCGGCGCGAAGACGGTTGTCCTCCCGGGAGTACACATCGGGGCAGGTGCGCAGGTCGCGGCCGGCTCGCTGGTCACCGAGGACGTCCCGGCCGGCGAGACGTGGGCGGGCGTTCCCGCCGAACCCGTCTCGACCGGGTGAGTCTTAATTACGCACGCGGACGACACCGTTACGCACGACTCGGCGGTTGGGGACGATGTACTCCTCGCCCTCGCTCTCGATGTAGGTCACGAACACCTCGATCTCCTGGACGATGCCGCGTCGGCCTTCCACCTCGATGCGGTCGCCGATGGAGTACGGCTGGGTGAGCAGCAGATACACCCCCGCGCCGCCGGAGGCGAGCAGGTCTTTGAATGCCAGTCCGCCGAGAAACACCACCGCGAACAGGTACGCTGCCAGCAGCACGACCAGCGCGTTCGTGGCGACGCCGAGCTGTGAGAGCGCCACAAGCGCGGCCACATAGAACACGGAGTACTTCACCAAAGCTGGCAGCATCGCTACCCGCGTGAGCCGGACGTTCTCCAGGCGCTCGCTAACGACCAGCTTCGCCTTGTCGCCGACGATGAGACCCGTTATCAGCACCAGCGCGGCGACGAACACTTGAGGGAGGTAGGAGGTCACCAGGGGGACGTAAGACGGCGTCCCGAGCACGCCCGCCAACTGGAACACCACTCCGAGGGTGACGACGTAGACGAACAGCGTCACAACAACGGAGACCACTCCGACGGTGGAGGTGCCCACGCGATTGGCGGTCCGCTCGAAGGGGGTGCCCTCGACGGCTCCGGGGACGCCCACCCAGCCGAGGAACCGGCGCGTGAAGCGGCCGGCGACGAACCCGACGACGATGCCGACCAGAAGCACTGCCAGGGGCAGGGCGAACTGGACGACGAACCCGTACAGCTGTTCGGCCAGCATCCGGGGTTCGACCTGCATCGTTAGTACTCCTCCGGATCGATCTCCATGACCAGCTCACCTCCCTGGAACGCCCGCACGAGACCGTCGCTCTCGCTGAGAACGACCGCCACGGCGTTGGTGTCGCGGGTGATGGCACCAGCGGCCATGTGCCTCGCGCCCAGGCCTTTGGGGATGTCTACGCCCTCGGCGCTCGGTTCCAGGTAGCGGTACGCGCTGACGATCTTCCCGGAGTCGCTGATGACGAACGCGCCGTCCAGCCGGGAGAACTCCTTCAACATCACGTTCACGATCGGGTCGCCGACGTGGACGTGGCTCTTCTCGAAGGGATTGTAGCTGAGCGCGCGGGACTTGTTCATTACCTTGCCGGCGTCCCCGATGACGAACAGCGCCCCCACCTGCTTGCCCTTCTGGCCCTTCTTGCCGAGTTCGATGGCCACCTCCAGCACGTCCCGGATGACCCCTGGTTCGGCCCGGGAGCTGGCAAACAGGTCGTACACCCCCGAACGGGTGAACTCCCCGGCCCGGACACGAGTGAGGGTATCCATCTCGTCGTCGAACAGCTTCGCGGCACAGACGACGACGGCACTCTCGTCGATGTAGCCGTCGTCGATAGCGCCCTCGATGCCAAAGCGCACCCGGTCGACGATGTCCCGGAACTCCAGCGGGAGATCGACGAATCGCTCGGCGTCGAGGCTGTCCTCGGGGCTGACGACCACCACCGGCACGTCCGCGGTCTCGAGCACGCGCTCGTAGTACGAGAGGCTGGGCGAGAACAGGAACGCGGCGTCCACTCCATCGGCGAGCCGCGCGAACAGGTCGCCCAGTCCGGCCATACCTGATTTCTCACTACCGCGGGGCAAAACGCTTGTGACACAGCCTGACATCCGATACCGACCCACACGCCTGCGGCTCCGCCCTGTTCCTATCATCTCCAGTGGATATCTTCAGCGCGTTCGCGTCGGCATCGGCGGACGGTCACTTCGAGGATACATCTCCGGGGGAAGCGGTCGCCACCGGGTAGCTATCGGGCCGGTAGCGTCGCTAGCACATCGGGTTTGCCCCTCTGGGGCGAATTCCCGGTCGAACGATGGCATCAGACGACACCCACCACGTCGTCAGCGCGCTCGAGGAGGCCGGGTCGCCCCTCGGGCGGGAGGAGCTGGCGGCGCGGACGGGGCTGGACGACGCCGACCTGCGGGCGGCGCTGGCGGACCTCCGGGGGCAGCAGATCGTCCGCGACGACGGTGACGGGGTCCGGCTGATCCACTGGCCCTCCGGGGAGAACTGTGTGGTCTGTGGCGAGGCGATCACGGACCGGTAGTTCTACGAGCTCAGGCTGGAACCCCGCTCCAACGCGACGGAAACCACCCGGACCGACTCCCTTCATCAACGTTGTGCGGACGCCCTCCTTGACGAGTACCGGCTTGGCGACGCCGCGTGAGATAGGGGAGTGGGAGTGCGTGGGGCGAGAGCGGCAGGTATGGCTCGGGACTGTACAGTGCTTGCAACCGGGGTCGAGCCGGGAGGCGAGGTCCCGCTCGGTCCGTTTACTGCGCGGGACCGGATTCGAACCGGCGGAGGGCTATCCCACAGCATCCTAAGTGCTGCGCCGTTGGCCTGGCTTGGCTACCCGCGCTCAGTATCTGCTTGGCACCGGGTTGTACAAAATTCTCCCGACCGGCGGGCTATTAGTCCCCGGCGCGAGTAGGGGGTGGCCGTGTCCTCCAACGGCAGCGACGGGCTGGCCGACCGGCTCCGCCGGGAGCCACGCTATCTCGTCTGGGGGCTGCTGTTCGTCTTCGTAGCCGTCGTCCTCGTGATCCGGACCGTCCGGTCCGGCCTGGTCACCGTCGATACCACCACCCTCGGGCTGGTGGTGTTGCTGGTGGTGCTGACCTTCGCGCCGAACGTTACCTCGGTGTCTCTGTCCGGCAGCGGGGTCAGCTTCCAGCTCGAGCGGCTCCGCGGCGCCGACACGGAGTCCGCGGGCCGCCAGCTCCGCGAGCAGTTGCGGACGGCCATGGCCGGTGCCGCCGGGGAACCAGCGGCGGGAACGGGCGCAGGGGCGAGTACTTCGAGCACCAGCGGCGACGCCAACAGGGAGTCGTCGATGAAGCCCGACCGCCGGACCCGGGCGGCCGCGACCCGGCTTCGCGAGCGGGCCCGCTCGGACCCGCGGGTAGCGCTGATCGAACTCCGGGACGAACTGCGCGGCCGACTGTTCGAGGTGGTCGTCCACGAGACGGTCAGGGTACCCGAGACGCGGTCGATGTCGGCGCTGGTCGACAGCCTGCAGGGGACCGACGCCGTCCAGGAGTCCGTGCTCGAGGCACTAGCGGCGTTCGACGAACTCTGTGACGGGGTGGTGAGAGGCGAGCGCATCGACGACCGTGACGCTCGCGAGGCAGTCCGGGTCGGAACCGCCGTCCTGGAGCTGCTAGGCACCTATGCGGCCGGTATCAACCGGCTCGAACGGCTGGTCGCCAACCGGCTGACCGACCAGCCGGGGCCGCTGGGCGGCCGGCAGGTCCGCCGGGTCGAGCGCGAGCGGACGGTCGCCGGGGACGGGGGTGAGTACCGCATCGACGCCACCGCCGAGTGCGCCGGAGAGATGCTGCTGACGGAGGTGTCCTACCACGTCGTCGGCGAGCAACGGGTGCGGGGTCTAGCGGCGGCCGTCGAGGCCCGCCGGCGGACGACCGAGGACACCGTCACCGGGGTGGTGGTCGCCCCCGCGCTGACCGACGCCGCCCGCCGGCGGGCCGACTCCGAGGGAGTCGAGTTCGTTACGCTCTCGGAGCTACTGGGCTGAGCCGAGCGGCTGCTCAACCGCTCAGTCGGTCCCGGATGGCCTCGATGAGCCCGTCGGGGTCCTCCACGGGACCGAGCAACTCCAGTTCGTCGCCGACCGCGACGCGGCCGCTCTCGTCGACGCGGGCACAGATACCCCCGCGGCCGTCCATCAGTGCGCGGCTTACCCCCTCCTCGCCGGCGACCTCCTCGACGTGAACACACGGCGGCCGTGGCCGGGTCCCCTCGAAGACGGCGCTGCCGACCCGGAACCGCTGGTCGAGGAGGTCGTGGACCTCCACGCCAGCAGTGACGAAGTTCCGCCGGTGGCGCCCGTCCGTGAGATCGATTCCCTGCTTGTCGCGGATCTGTTCGATCGCCTCGCTCTCGATGAACGTGGTCTCGCAAACATCGTACGGCGAGTAATAGCCCGTCCCTCGCATGTAGCGGTCACCGCGAATGCCGCGGTCGGCGACCGCCTGCACTGCCTCCTGTGACTCCATCGGTGCGGAGCCCTCGTCGGTGATCCAGATAGCTTCGATGCGTCCCATGATATGAGGAGGTGCCGGCCGGGCAAAACGGTTCGGCCCTACTCCAGTCGGTAGCGCAACAGCGCGGCGATCCCGCCGAGGTTCGACAACTGTTCACCGGGGGCAAACTCCCCGGAGAACACCACCACCTCGCCGCCCTGCTGGTCGACGCTTTCCAGAACGGCGTCCACGTCCGTCTCCCAGTCACCCCCGCCGGCGCGCTCCGAGCGGAGCCGATCGTCGACGATCAGTAGTTTGTCAACGGCGCCGAACTCCGCGGCCTCAGCAACGGCATCGATACCGTAGGTAGCCTTGCCGTCGGTCGCAAGCTGTTCGGTGAACTCGTCGATGAGGCTCGCCTCCCGCTCGATGCGGGTCTCGGCCTGCACGTCGGCGACGGCGCCCCGCTTAAGCACCTCGTGGACGCCGCGGTCACCGACGGCGCTGGTGTCGACGACGGTGATCTTCTCGGCTACCTCCGGGGCGTTCTCCTCGATGTAGGAGTAGGCATCCCGTTTCGTGAACCCCGGGCCGGCGAGGATGATGGCGTCGGCATCGCTGGTCCGAAGCACGCTCATCAGGTCCTCGAACAGCTCCGACCGCGAGCGGGCGTACTCCCCCTTCCCGGTGGGACCGACCAGCGAGGCCCGTTCCTCGGCGCCGTACTGGGCGACGGAGTGAACGAACGCCGCGGCCTCCTCGACGGTCGCCACCACCACGTCCGGGTTGTCGCGGGCGGCCTCGGCCTCCTCGAGCCGTTTCAGCTGGTCGGGCT
>CAZLOO010000140.1:0-6216 GCA_964561055.1 uncultured Halobacteriales archaeon | reverse complement strand
GGATGGACGAGGCCCACAACTTCCTCACCGACGCTGAGAGCGCCCAGGCCCGGAAAGTGATCGGAAAGTTCACCGAGGCCGCAAAGCAGGGCCGCAAGGAGCGGCTGGGACTGTTCCTCGTCACCCAGGATCCCCAAGACGTCGCCGACCCAATCGCTAAGCAAGTGAATTCGACGGTCGTGCTCAACCTCGGAGACGAGGAGGCCATCAGCGCGGTCAACGTCCCTGCCGCGCTGGAGTCGAAGATACCGTACTTCGAGAAGGGCCAGATGGCAGTGTACTCCCCGGACAACTCCGAGCCCGTCGAGATACTGGGGCTGCCGAACTGTCTCACCCGCCACGGCCGGGACTGACTCCCGGGCCGCGGAGGTTTTAGGCAAGGCACGACGAACGCCCGCCAATGAACTCGATAAAGGATAGTGTCCATGACCACATTGAGGTGGAGGGGGTGGCCGAGAAGCTGCTCGACACGCCGTTGCTCCAGCGACTCCGCCGGGTTCGACAGCTCGGCACCGTCTCGCTGGCGTACCCCTCGGCCAACCACACCCGCTTTGAGCACTCGCTCGGTGTGTACCACCTCGCAAACCGGGCGCTGTCTTCGCTGGGGGTAGATGGCCGGACCGCCGAGCGGATACGGGCAGCGGCGCTGCTGCACGACACCGGCCACGGGCCGTTCTCGCACAACCTGGAGGCGCTGATACACCGCCATACGAACCGCTACCACGACGAGATACGCGACCTCCTCCGCGATGGGGAGGTGGCGTGCGTGCTTGACGACCACGACATTGACCCGGACCGAGTGGCCGCGCTGGTCCGTGGCGAGGGTCGCTACGGCCAGCTGGTCTCGGGGGAGCTTGACGTCGATCGGATGGACTACCTCGTCCGGGACGCCCACCACACCGGCGTCCCCTACGGCATGATCGACACCGGGCGGTTAGTACGGGAGCTCCGGTACGTGGACGGTGAGCTCGTGCTCGCGGAGGGGAACGTCCAGAACGCGGAGTCGCTATTGTTGGCCCGCGCGCTAATGAAACCCGCCGTATACAATCACCACGTCTCCCGCATTGGACGCGGGATGCTCCGGCGGGCCGCCCGGGATCTGCTTCGGGAGGGGACGACCGATGCCGGCGAGCTCCGGCGGATGGACGACTATGACCTCGTGGCCGCACTCCGGAGGTGTGACGCCACCGCTGGCTATGCCCGTCGGCTGGACCGCAGGGACTTGTACAAGCGGGCGGTATGGGCAGAGCTTAACGACGTCTCTGAGGACCTACTGAGCGCCGACGCTGACGCCGTCGCCGGCTTCGAGCGGGAGGTCGCCGATGTCGCCGGCGTTGACCCGCGAGCGGTCGTCATCGACGTCCCGGAGCCCCCGGACATCCCGGAGTCCACCTCGCGGGTGGTGGTTAACGGGGAGATTCGCCGACTGGTCGAGCAGTCCACGCTCGTGGACGCGGTTGTCCGGGTCCAGGCCGACCAGTGGCGGATGGGCGTGTACGCCCCCCCAGGCCGGACGGACGCGGTCGGTCACGCCGCGGAGCGGGTGCTGGGCCTGGATCTTGACGCGCTCGTTAGCGGCATCCGGGCTGGGCAGCGGGCGACGCTGGACGACTTCGCCGGGGGCCAACAGTGACCCGCATGTTCGAAGGGACAGTGCTCAGGGGCCCGGACCTGAAGCCAATCGAGGGTCGCGTGGTCGTTGAAGACGGCGAGGTGGTAGCCGTCGAGGAGCGGGAGCCGGAGTCGACGGACGTCGTCCTCCCAGCGTTCATCAACGCCCACACCCACATCGGCGACTCCATTGCAAAGGAGGCCGGCCAGGGACTAAGCCTGGACGAACTGGTCGCGCCCCCCGACGGCCTCAAACACCGCCTGCTCCGGAAGGTCAGCGAGGCGGAACTGGTCGATGCGATGCGCCGCACGATCAGCTACATGGAGGCGACCGGTACTGGCGCATTCATAGAGTTCCGCGAGGGTGGCGTCGAGGGGGTTCGCGCCATCAGGCGGGCGCTCGCTGACAGCGACCTCCAGGCGGTGGTGCTTGGCAGGGAGACTATCGCCGCGATGGAGGCGAGCGATGGGTTCGGCGCCAGCGGCGCCCGTGACGACGATTTCACCGCCGAGCGTCGGGCCGCGGGCGAGGCCGACAAGCTGTTCGGCATCCACGCTGGCGAACGTGATCCGACGGATGTGCACGCCGCGCTGGACCTTGACCCGGACTTTCTTGTCCATATGGTCCATCTCCGGGAGGTTCACTTTGAGCGGCTGGCTAGCCGGGAGACACCAGTAGTGGTGTGTCCCCGGTCGAACCTCGTGACAGGGGTCGGTCTTCCCCCCTTCGAGAAGCTCGCCGAGCGTACCACCATCGCGCTGGGCACGGACAACGTATTCCTCAATGCCCCTTCGATGTTCCGCGAGATGGAGTTCGCCGCGAAACTGTCGGGACTGTCCGCCCGCCGGGTGCTCCGGATGGCGACCGTCGACGCCGCCCGGGTCGCCGGGCTGGAGGGGGGCGTACTCGCACCCGGTCGTCCGGCCCGTCTGCTCGTGCTGGACGGGGGTTCCGACAACCTCGCAGGCGCCCGCGACCCGATACGCGCTGTCGTCCGCCGGGCTGGCATCGGCGACGTAAAGAAGGTGTTCCTCGGTCAGGCCTGACCGGGATAACCGGGCAGATACAGCAGCGCGGCGTCGACCAGCAGCCCCATCCCGGCGTGGCCGGCCACCGTCACCCTCTCACCGGCGAGCAGGACCGCTCCCAGCGGCGGCACCGCCGTCTCAACGGGGCTGCTCAGCAGGAACACCCACCATACGCTGGCCAGGGTGCGACCCTCCTCGTCGTGATTCTCCGCCGGCGGCTCACGCCTGCCGTCACGCTACCGAACACGTCGCAGCGTTTCCGGCCTGATAAAACTGTCACGACCGATCAGACCGGTCGGAGGTGCTCGCAGTCGCCCGCGGTGACCCGCACAATGTCCTCGCCCGTGTCGACGAGCAGCGCGCCCGGCTCCTCCACGTCCACAGCCTCACCCTCGACGGGCCCGCCCGGGGTCTCCACCCGGACGCGCTGGCCGAGGGTGAGTGCCAACTCCCGCCACGCGGGGAGGATGGCGTCTGGCGATCCTCTGAGGTCGCGGAACTCCCGCAGGAGCCCTTGGACGAATGCCCGCCGGTCGGTGTCGGCCGGCAGTCCCGCTGCCCCCTCCACCCCGGCGTCGCCGACGTTAACGCCGACGCCGACAACCAACCACTCCACTGCGCCCTGCTCACCCTGCATCTCGGTCAGTACGCCCGCCAGCTTCCGGTAGCCGTTCGCAGTAGGGATGACCACGTCGTTCGGCCATTTTATATGAGCGTCGGCGCCGGCCTCGCGGGCAGCACGGGCGGTGGCGACCGCGGCTGCGAGCGTGAACAGCGGCGCCCGGCCGGTCGGCACTGACGGTGTCGAGACGACGCTGAGGTACACTCCGCCCGGTGGTGACTCCCACTCTCGGTCGAGGCGACCCTGGCCAGCGGTCTGCTCGTCGGCGACCACCACAACGTCAGTCTCGCCGTCCTTGGCGAGCGCACGGGCGCGGCGGTTCGTGCTGTCGATGCTGTCGTGGTGTTCGACGGTGAACCCCTCCAGTCTCCAGGACAGTGCTGTCGGCCCCGTCTCAGGGATAGACTCCAAGCGATAGCCGTCCTCGCCCGGGATGGAGAACCCCTCCTCGCGGAGCGCCTCTACCTGCTTCCACACCGCCGCCCGGGAGACACCGAGCCGCTCTGCCAGCTCCGGTCCGGTTGCTGGCCCTTCGCTCAGCGCCTCGACCAGCCCGAGCCGGGTGTCGTTCGTTCGCATGACAGGGCTTGGCGGCCGGACGGCTTCAGTCCCCGGCCTACATGTCCGGCCAGGCCTTCGCGGCCCGGCCCGGCCCCGTGACGCGGTTGATCCAGCGGGCGGCGACTCCCTTCTTCAATGTCTCGGCAGGCAGCCCGGAGAACAGCCGGCGGGGTAGCTTCAGCCCCTCCATCGGCTCCACGTCGAACGCCACCGCCGCGTCCCCGACGGAGATGAGCGTCCCCTTGTCGTGGTAGGTCCACTGCTTGAGTGGCTGGTCCCGCATCGCGCGGGCGACGTTCTCCCCGACGACCTCGGCGGCCTGCCAGGCGGCCTGCGCGGTCGGGGGTGCGTCCTCGTCGTCGTCCTGAGAGACCAGGGCCGTGTCGCCCACCGCGAATACGCCGTCGGCGTCCGTTTCGAAGGTGGCTGAGGCGAACACGCGGTTCGAGCGCTCGTCCTTTTCGCAGTCCAGCCGCTCGCATACCTCCTGACCGGTGATTCCTCCCGTCCACAGCAGCACGTCGTACTCCATCTCGCTGTTGCCGACGTATACCGTGTCGTCGTCCACCTCGTTGATGAACTCCCCGAGGTGGACCTCCACGTCGCGGTCGGTGAGCATCTCACGGAGCTTCTCCTGAAGCGGCGCCTCCCCCGGCGGGAAGACGGCGTCAAGCCCTTCTACGAGATGGATGTCGATCGGCGCGCGGTGGATGTCCCGGAACTCGGCTATCTCGCCAGCGGACTGGATTCCCGACAGCCCCGCGCCGCCGACGACGACCTGGGCGGGGTCGGTCCGGGTTGCCTCCCGGGCGGCCTCCCTGACGGCGTCGTGGATGGCGAGCGCGTCCTCCAGGCTCTTAAGCGTAAGCGCGTGCTCCCGGAGCCCGTCGATGCCGAAGAAGGCCGTCGAGGAGCCGATGGCGAGCACGCAGTAGTCGTAGCTCACGGTGGAGCCGTCTTCCAGGTGGACCGTCCTCTCGCCGGGCTTGAGGTCGTCGACGCGACCCTTCACGAAGCGGGTGCTGGGCTGTTTTATTTCGTCGACGGGGATAGTTACCTTCTCTTTCACCGACGGGTTACGGATTACCCGGTGGCCCTCGTGGAGAACGAAGTGGTGATCGACGTCCGATACCCAGGTGATATCCGCATCGTCGCCGACCGTCCGCTCAAGGCTCTTAATCGCCCCCGCGCCGGCGTAGCCCGACCCGAGAACGACGACGTCAGTAGTCATTCACCGGAACTCCGTGACCGCTGGATACAAAGCTGTTGAAAGCCGGCTAGTGCTTCGGCTCCTCGGCGGGCGCCTCCATCCGCTCGGTCGACAGTATCAGCACGTTGTTGGTGTCGTCCTTCCCGTCGACGATCCCCTCGATGACCAGTTTCGAGCGCGGCGTCGGCCCGATTACTACCCGATCGCCCTCGTGGAACTCCCGAATGGAGCCCTGGAGGCGTACTTCTGCCCGGCACAGCTCCGGATGGTGGACACTGGTGAGGTCGATTTCCTGGACGTTGGCCTCCTCGACGGGCTCTCCGTTGTGGAACAGCGGCACTTGCGCCGGCTCGTCAAGCTGCTGGATGTCCAGCGCCCCGTAGGCGTCGGCGGTCGGCTTGTAGCCGCCCTTCGGGCCGGGGATACCCTCGACCAGCTGTAGCGCCTTCAGCGACTGCATCTGGTTGCGGATGGTGCCGGGATTACGCCCGACGCCCTCGGCGATATCCTCGCCCTTCACCGCGGCCTCCGTGACGCGGTAACGATTGACGAGCTCCTCGAGTATCTCCCGCTGGCTCTCCGTGAGTTCGATTGATGACATACCCCCGGGTTTGCCACCGTGGCAAATAACTCCGGCGGTGGATTAGGCGAGGAACGTCGGCTCCAGGCGGCGCTGTTCGCACTCGCGGTCTAGGTGGCCGATGAACTCGTCCAGCAGGACGCCGTTGCGCTCGCGCTCCCTGCGGTCGCGCACGGACACGGTGCCCTCCCCCTCCTCGTTGTCGCCGAGGATGAGCATGTATGGCACCCGGCGCTCGTGGGCGTCCTGTATCTTCCGCCCGATGGTCCAGGAGCGGTCCTCCACCTCGACGCGGAAGCCCGACCGCTCCAGTTCACCGGCCACCTCCCGGGCGTACCCCAGGTTATCGTCGGTGATGGGGAGCAGCCGCACCTGCTGGGGGGCGAGCCACGGGGGGAAGTTCCCGTCGAAGTGCTCGATGATTACGCCCATGAACCGCTCGAAGGTCCCCAGCAACGCCCGGTGGATCATCACTGGGCGGTGCTCTTGATTGTCACGGCCCACGTAGGAGAGATCCAGGCGCTCGGGGATGTTGAAGTCCACCTGGACGGTGCCGACCGTCCACTCCCGGCTGAGGGCGTCCCGGGCGTCGAGCCCAATCTT
>CAZLOO010000139.1:0-6258 GCA_964561055.1 uncultured Halobacteriales archaeon | reverse complement strand
ACCACGGGGATGCCGTACTCCGTGGCGAACCGCCGCAGCTCCGGTGAGGCCTCCCCCTTCGTGACCCCGCCGCCGGACAGCACCAGCGGCCGGTCGGCCGCGGCGATGGTCTCGGCCGCGGCGTCCACCGCGTCCGGGTCGGCCCGCTCGGGCACCTCGTAGGTGTCCGGCGTCCGGGGCGGCCCCGGCTCGCTGTCGGTGTCACCCTTCGTGACGTCCTTCGGGAGGTCCACCAGCGTCGGGCCCTGGCGGCCGGCCCGCGCCAGCGCGAACGCCTCGCCGACTGTGTCACCCACTGTGTGCGGGCTGTCGGCAAAGTAGTTCGCCTTCGTGATGGGGCGGGTCACGCCGACCGTGTCCGTCTCTTGGAAGGCGTCGTTGCCCACGAAGTCGGTTGGCACCTGGCCGGTGAGCGCCACCACGGGGTCCGAGTCCATGCTAGCGTCGGCGATGCCGGTCACCAGGTTCGTCGCGCCCGGGCCGGAGGTGGCCATACACACCCCCGGGCGGCCGGTCACCTGGCCGTAGGCGTCGGCGGCGTGGGCGGCGCCCTGCTCGTGGGCCATCGTCAGGTGGGTGAGGTCGCTAGTGTAGAGCTCGTCGTACACAGGCATGATGGCGCCGCCCTGGACACCGAACAGGTGTTCCACGCCGGCGCCCTCGAGGGCGGCTACCACCGCACTTGCGCCGCTGGTGACGCTATCCTCGCTGTCGGTCTCCGCTCCGTCCGTCTCGGGGCGGGCCGGTGTTGCGCGCTCGCTCACGCGCCGTCACCCCCCGCCGATCGGTACTGGTTTGTGTGGTGCTGTGTGTACATCGTTCGATTGCTCGCCGGTCGGCTGTCGCTCGGTCCCTGTCGCTGAGTGCAAAGGCGTCCGCGTCGAGGAAGAGGTGGTGTAGGGGCTAAGCTGCCCCTACAATACGACCGATACCGGCGGCGGCGAACAGCGTGGTGCCGGTCCGCGTCATTATCGGGTCCATTCGTGGAAGGGATATGAATCCTCCGGTAGCAGGTCTCCCGACCGGTGTAGCCGCGGGGCTGTCGACGGCCGTCGGCCGACCGGACGGGATGGGCCATCAGTCGGCGTTCACCTGTTCTGGGCCGGTGTCGACCCCGACCTCGCTGGCGACGCGGCGCAGCCACTCGTCGGTGACGCGCTCGCCCTCGGCACCGGCGTCCTTCACGCGCCGCGTGACCTCGCGTACCTGGTCGTCCGTGGGAGTGTAGCCGATCTCCGCCAGCCGCTTGCGGACGGAGTGGGTGCCGGTGTGCTTGCCCAGCACGAACTCCCGCTCGGCGCCGACCATCTCCGGGGTCATTACTCCTGGCTCGAACGTATCGGAGTTTTCGATGACGCCCGCAGCGTGGATGCCGGACTCGTGAGAGAACGCGTTGTCCCCCGCGACCGGCTTGTTGCCCGGGACATCCATCCCGGAGCACTCCTCGACGATTCGGGAGAGCTCTCGGATGCGGGTGGTATCGATACCGGTGTCGACGTCGTACAGCGACTCTGCGGCCATCACTACCTCCTCGTATGCGGCGTTGCCCGCGCGCTCGCCGATAGCGTTGACCGTCACCTGCGCTTGGGCGGCGCCGGCCTCGTAGCCCGCCAGCGCGTTGGCCGTCGCCAACCCGAAGTCGTTGTGCGTGTGGACGTCCACGCGCGCGTCCGTGCGGTCGCAGACCCCCTCGATCATCCGGCGGAACCGCGTGGGCGTCGCTACCCCGCAGGTGTCGGCGATATTGATCCAGTCGGTGCCGGCCTCCGACACTGCGTCGATCACTTCGTAGAGGAACTCCTCGTCGGTCCGGGTGGCGTCCATCGGGGAAAACAGCGAGATCGCTCCCGCCTCTTTCACCCGCCGGACGCTCTCGACGGCCCGCTGTTTGGCCTCCTCGCGGGTTGCGTGCATCGAGTCCTCGAGCTGGACGTCACTGGTGCTCACGAACGTGTGCACCATATCGACGCCGGAGTTGATCGCCGCCTCGACGTCCGCCTCGACGACCCGCGCCAGCCCACAGGTGGTTGTATTCGTTGCCGCTGCGATGTCGCGTACAGCCTCGAACTCCGCGTCGGAGTTCACCGGGAACCCCGCCTCGATGACGTGGGTCCCCATCTCGTCCAGCACCGCGGCTATGCGCCGCTTGTCGTTGTAGCTGAACGTCGTACGTGGTGACTGCTCGCCGTCTCGCAGCGTCGTGTCGAAAATCCGTGCCGCGTCGACCTCGTCAGTACTACTCAGTGTGCCCTGGAAGAACTCGACCCGCCGCCGAGGGCGACGCGTCCTCCGTGTTGTGGGACATGCAATTCCATCAATGATAGGGGAGTTAATAAAAGCGTCGGGGAGCGGTGATTGTTGCCAGGCTATTCCTCCTCTTCGTCGCCGCCACTGCCACCGACGCCACCGAACACGGACTGGACGCGCTCGCGGAACCGGGCGAACCCCTCGATATCCTCGCGCATCTCCTCGAGCTGGTCCTCGATGCTGCCGAGCCGCTCTTCCAGATCAGCGGCCATCTCCTCTTCGACGGTGTCGATGCGATCCTCCAGGTCGGCGACGTCCTCGGTGGTGGCTGCGCGCTCCTCCAGATTTGAGAGCTCCTCCTCGACGCTGTCGACAGTACCCTTCAGCGACCCCACACGCCCCTCGACGCTGTCGACGGTGTCCTCGACGCCGGAGACGGACTCTCGCACGTCTGCCACCGACCCCTCCAGTACGTCCACGCTCCCGCGGACGTCACTGACCTCCTCCTCGATTTCGTCCACGGACGTCTCAACCGACGACACCGAGGATGCCACGCGCTCGCGGTCCTCCTCGGCGGTCGACAACCGCTCGTCGAGTCGGTCCATCTCCGAGCGGACCTCCTCCAAGAGTTCGCGGCCGCGACCGTTCTCCTCGAGAAATTCCTCGAGAGCATCCGTGTACGCTCGGAGGTCACTGACGTCCGTCTGGAGCTTCTGGATGCGGGCGTCGACGGCGCTGCTAGTGGCGCCACCACCGCTGTCATCTCCCGTGCCGAGCGCCTCCCGCAGCACATCAAGGGTCTCCTCGTCGGCCTCGCCGGCACGTATCTCCGCGGCCAGCGACTCAGCGAGTCCCTCGCCCTCCTCGGGCGTCTCTATCTCTGGACCCGACACCCCGCCGGCGCCGCCGTCGTTGTCACTGTCGCTGTTCCCGTCGGCGCCCGGATCGCCGATTGCGACGCCGCCAGCGGACGAGTCGGAGCCGGTCGGGTCTTGGAGATTCAACGGCTCTATCTCCTCGGTATCGTCCTCCTCATCGCCGTCGTCCCCACCCAGCCCTGGCACGGACTCGGTCGACCCGGAGAGGACGTCACGCACCACCTGGCTGCTGTCGCCCA
The DNA here is from genome assembly GCA_964561055.1 of uncultured Halobacteriales archaeon. Taxonomy (GTDB): domain Archaea; phylum Halobacteriota; class Halobacteria; order Halobacteriales; family Haloarculaceae; genus CAZLOO01. Next base: position 2,894 of record CAZLOO010000139.1, on the reverse strand, counting down.
CGACGTCGTCGGCAGGATTGACGGTGTCGAGCTCCGGCTCCACGAGGAACCGCTCGATGGTGTCGAGATCCCCTTCACGGACGGCGTACACGGTGGTGAACGACTCACCGCCGTCGAACTCCCGCTCGAACACAATCTCGCCGTCATCGACGGACCAGAACTCGTCGCCGTAGTCCGGGTGAAACCCCACGTCCGTCCCGTCGACCCCCTCGGGAAGCACGTCGACGAGCCGGACGGTGGCGGGGCCGTCGCGGCTGGAGCTGATATCAAACGCTATCGCCGGCACGGGGAACGAATCCGGTTCGAACGACTTCTCGACGGTCACACCGTCCCTGGAAACTGTCAGTATCTCTGATTCTGCTGCCCCCATACTGAGACCCGTTCGAACACCGCACATAAATGCCGTTCGGCGGGTTTAACGCCGGAATCGGGCCCCGCCACGCTCGACGTCAACCCTATCGCCGGCCTCCGCGACGACAAGCTCGGCCGGGTACTCGAACCCCCGCCGGTGCTCGATTAGCGCCGTCGGGTCGGCGCTCATCCCTTTCCACATGTCCCAGTGCGTCGGCAGCAGCCGCTTGAGCCGGAGCTGAATGGCGACTTCAACGATCTGGTTCTCGTCGCAGTACCATCGTGTCCGGACCAACTCCCCGGTTTCTTTGTCCGGTATCATCCCGACGCTGCCGAACGCTACCGCCCCGAGATCGATATCGTAGCGCGCCCCGACGTCGCGGAAGGCCCCGCTCGGGCGGGCGTCGCCCGCGTGGCAGAACGTCGTGCCGTCGTACTCCACGACGTACGCGACCGGGTGGGTCGCGTCCGGGTCGTTCGCCGGCTCGACGTGGACGGTAATGCCGCCGACGGAAACGCTGTCGCCCTCGTCCACCTCATGGAAGGCATCGCGCAGGCCGTACTCCTCGCGCCATCTCTCCCTTTCGACGACCGCTAGCGAGTCGTCCGGGGCGTAGTACTCTGCGCCCGCCGCCACCAGCGGCGCCTGAGTCGGCCCGTGGACGTGGTCGGTGTGCTCGTGGGTAGCGAACACGGCGTCGACCTCGGTTACGTCCGCCGGGTCGAACGGCACCGGCACCATCCGTATGGTGCGGGGCGGGTCGCCGATGCCGCAGTAGGGATCGATAAACAGCGTCGTCCCGTCGCCAGCCTTCAGTACGAACCCGTTACAGCCCAGATACCAGGCAGTCAGACCATCGGGGTCGGCGCTCTCCACCTCGCGTACGAGCCAGTCGCCCCAGTCGCTGTGGACCATAGCCGCCGCATCGGGCGGCAGGGTGAAAGCGCTACTCCCCGACCCGGCGCTCCAGCACCTCGGCGGCGCCCGCCCGCGAGGAGTGGACCGACCGCTCGCCACGAGTGATGACGTAGTACCGCTCCCCGCCGCGGCGCTCGACGGTCCAGGCGTCCGGGTGGTTGTCCAGCGCATCCGTCCCGGCCGGCTGGCTGGCCACCTCGTCGGCCAGCGCCGCTAGGTCGTCGTCGTCGGTCACCCCGCCGGCGTCCGGTCCCCCTGAATCGGCGTCGGAGTCGGTGTCTACCCCCTCGCCATCGGCCTCCTCTCTCCGGCCGCGGTAGCTTGCGGCCAACAGCTCTTGGACGGTAGCCTCGACGGTGAGCGCACGGCGGTCGGCCTCCTCGCGGAGCCACTCCGCGAGTTCGTCGCTGGCGATGAAAGATACGTGTTCTGCCATACTCGCTTTTATGCGTCGGAGAGAATAGTTGTTTCCCTGTCGTCTCACGTGAGGAAAACAAGAGTGCGGCCGACTCAGTCCTGACAGCAGCCGCCGGCCTTCTCCCCGAAGTCCACCGCGAGCGGCGCGGAGATTGTCTCGTTCAGCTCCTGGAGCTGGAGTTCCAACTCCGACTGGGCCGCGAGGTAATCGCTCATCACGGGGATGTCATGGAGCTGCTGCTGGGCTTGCTGGAGTTCCCGGAGGTCGTCATTGGTGGCCTCGCCGGCCTGGCGGGCCATCATGAACTCCTCGCGGAGCTGCTCGAACTCACGGATGCGCTGCTGGGCCTGCTCGCTCTCCTCGACGGCAGCCTTCGCGTCGGCGAACCGCTCGTAGGCCGGCAGCTCGACGATCGCCTCGCCCAGCTCGGTTGCCAGCTCCGTCGCCCGGGCGGCCGGCGGCAGCTCCGTCTCGGACTCCGCGGGAGTCTCCGTGCTCATGGGCGCCCTTGGACAGCCCCGGGTATAGGTCTTACCGACAGCGGGATAGGGGTGTCTCCGCCGCGGCGGGCGTGCCGGCCGACACAGCGACGCTGTGGTCACCCCTAACCGGGCCTGTTAACCGCCTGGGGTGGCTTTTACCGGTAATGAGCCAGGAGTCGGAGTACTCGCCGGGCGACCTCCGCGCGACGGGAATGTCGCTACGACACGACAGGGAGTGGGACTACGAACTCGAACGCATCGTCGACACGGCCACCGAACGGGACGCCGAGACCGTCGGCCTGCAGTTCCCCGAGGGGCTGAAGCGCCGCGGGCCGCGGGTCGCGGACGATCTGCGGGAGTTGCTCCCTGAGGGAACACGCGTGCTTATCTCCGGACAGCCCTGCTACGGCGCCTGCGACTTGGACACTTACTTGATGCGCCGCACTGACCTGTTCGTCCACTTCGGCCACTCCCCGATGAAGGAGTCGGACAAGATACTGTACGTCCCCCTGTTCTCGAACGTCGAAGTCGAGCCTATCATGGAAGACGCCTTGGAGGAACTGCCCGAGGAGGACGTGGGGCTGGTGACGACCGCACAGCACATGAACAAGTTCGACGGGATGCGCGCGTTCCTCGAGGAGCGGGGCTACACGGTCCACACCCGGCGGGGCGACGAGCGGCTGACCCACGAGGGACAGGTTCTGGGCTGTAACTATGCCTCCGC
>CAZLOO010000138.1:0-6348 GCA_964561055.1 uncultured Halobacteriales archaeon | reverse complement strand
CCTCACCTTCGACGCTGACCGTCTGTCTGCTCACGTCCGGGACCTCGCCGATCGGAACGATCACGCCCGCGTCTTCACGCGCCTCGTCCGCCAGTGCCAGCACCACGTCGACCAGTGCCGAGCCGTTCGCGACCCGCTCGGCCAGCCGCCGACTGAGCGCCGCCCGCGTCGCACCGCCCTTGGCGTCGTTGGCAATCCGGTGGGCGTGCTGGTTGACCGCCCCGAGCGTCTCGCGGTCCATCTCGGCGCGGGGGTCCGGCTGTGATTCGGTCGCCCGGCACTGCTCGACCACGCGCTCGCGGGTCCGCCGCTCGCGGCCGGCCTGATCGCTCATCCGCGACCGCTCGGTCATCACGTCGAGTTCGTGTTCGCGGGCCCTGATGCGCTCCTCCTGTGCTAAGGTCACGCCCGTCAGTTCGCGTTGGGTCGTTGCTGCTGCCGACCCTGCGTCCGGGTGGTTCGAATCGACCTTCGCCTGGGACTCCTGCTGCACCGACGGCCGGAATTTCGGGGAGTCAGTGACCGCATCCAGATGGGATCCTGTGCGTTCGAAGCCCTTGGACCGAAAATTCTGCCACCTTACATTGGTGTTCACCAAGTACCGAACCTAGCATTCGAATACGCGCTTCACCACCGCGCCTTCTACGACTAGTTCATTGATTAGCCACAGCGCTCGACGGTCCCGGAGCGAGCGGCCAGGCGAGTCAGCGTAGGAAGGCGAGGTGAGCACCGACTGTAGCGCACCCCCCCGCGCTTGCCGACTGGCGCCAAGCTAGACACCCGGCACTCTGGGATGACCGGACGGATGTGGCGGCGCCGAACGGCTTACTTCAGTGCTAGCTCTTGGGTCGTCACTAGTTATACAAATCTGATAATAAGGCTCATTATTATCTAGTAGTGACAGACACGCATATGGGGCTGTTCTCGGATTCGGACGCGGAACGGGCGGAGGCGCTGCTGGAACAGGCTCAAAATGACCCAGCCCCAATCCGGAATAATCTCGAGGAGCTTGTCGAACTTCTTGACTCCAGCGATGCCGAGGCCCGTCACGCCGCGGCGAACGCGCTCGCTGAACTCGCCGAAGCCGCCCCGACAGCCGTGGCGCCGGCGGTCGGGGTCCTCGGTATGCGGCTGGACGACGACGCCGTCCGTGAGCCGGGGGCGCGCGCGATCGCAGAGGTCGCCGCCGAGCAGCCATCACTTGTGGAGGAGGTCGCGGAGCCGCTAACATGGTGTCTCGTCGCAGAGGCCGGCGGTGAAGCGGCGTCCGCCAAGGCACTGCAGCGTCTCGGCCGGGCGGCCCCCGAGGCGCTCGAGCCCGCCGCCGGCACGCTCGGTCGAGGGCTCGCAAGCGACACCGACTATGTGCGAGGGGTGGCGAGCGCTCTGTTGGCGCGGCTCGCTAAGGCCAAGACTGGCGCAATCAAGCCTGCGTTCGAGTCGCTCGTGAATGGACTTACCAACCCAGACGAGACGGTCCGACAGCACGCGGCGGTCGCGATTGCCCGAGTGGCAATCGAGTACCCCGATGCGGCCCGGGGAGCCGTCGACCCGTTGGTGGAGTGTGTCCGCGAGGAACGCGGCGGTGAAGAAAGGGCCACGGAAGCGCTGAGGGCACTGGCCAGCGAACATCCCGACGCGCTCCGGCCGGCCGCCGACCGGCTGGCGGCCACGCTGGACAGCGGCGATCCAACCATCCGCAAGCACATGACTCCTGTGTTCCAGACTCTCGCCGCCGAGGAGCCCGACGCCGTCGAGGGGACGCTCGACAGGCTAATCGCACGGCTGAGCGACGACGAGGCCAAGACTCGTGAGGCCGCTGCGAACGCGATTGCACACCTCGCTGCGGACCGTCCCGAGGCCATCGCCGACGCGGTCGGGCCGCTGGTGGAGTGTGTCCGCGAGGAACGCGGCGGTGAAGAAAGGGCCACGGAAGCGCTGAGGGCACTGGCCAGCGAACATCCCGACGCGCTCCGGCCGGCCGCCGACCGGCTGGCGGCCACGCTGGACAGCGGCGATCCAACCATCCGCAAGCACATGACTCCTGTGTTCCAGACTCTCGCCGCCGAGGAGCCCGACGCCGTCGAGGGGACGCTCGACAGGCTAATCGCACGGCTGAGCGACGACGAGGCCAAGACTCGTGAGGCCGCTGCGAACGCGATTGCACACCTCGCTATGGACCGTCCCGAGGCCATCACCGACGCGGTCGGGCCGCTGGCGCGGCGGCTCTCGGACGACCGCGCGGTCCACGGGCCCGCGATAGCCGCGCTCTCGCGCTTGGCCGGGGCTGACGGTGATGCGGTTCGGCCGGCAGTGCCGGAGATTGAGCCGCTGTTGGCCAGCGACGACACCGACGTCCGCCGGCACGCTGTCGGGGCGCTATTGAACATCGCACAGGCCGACGAGCGAGCCGTCCGGCCGGTGCTGTCGAGCCTGGAGCCGCTGCTCCAAGATGAGGAAGTCCGCTGTCGGGCCTTCGCGCTGGGCGTCTACGACTTTCTGACTCAGGAGGCGCCGGAGCTGGCGGTGCCGGTGACGGAAGCGGTCGCAGCTTCCCTCGACCGGGAGCACGACCGGACGCGGAGGCTCGCCACGATCATCCTCAATCGGGTCTCGATGACGGATGCCGGGGCCGTTCGCCCGGCGTTTACTGCCCTGCTCGACCGGTTCAATGACGAGCAGGCCGTCGTCCGGGAGCACGCCGCCGTGGCGGTGAGCAGAATCGCCAATGACCACCCCGCCACTGCCCAGGCCGAAGTCACGACACTAGCTGCCTGCCTTGACCGAAACGACCCAAAGGTCCGGCGAAGCGCCGCCAGAGCGCTGCGGTACGCCGCGATGGATGACGGCGACTGGATCGATAGCGAGGTCGTCAGCAGCATGGCGCCTCTTCTCGACGATGACGAGACGGAGGTTCGGGGCGAGGCGGCTATGGCGATGAGCGTATTCGCCGTTGAGGCCCCGAGCCTGGTCCCCGACCGCCAGATACGACGGCTCCCGGGGTTGCTACGGACGGCCGCCGACATGAACGATGAGGTCATCACGGAGAGCGTGACCCGGCTGCAGGAGGCTACCGGGCTGGATCTTGACGCTGCCGCGGCGGACGCTCGCGGCGTCGACACCGCCGCCAGTGACACGGTGACAGCTCCCGGAGACGCAGCCGACGAGCCGTCGGACCGGTCGGTGGCGGTTGAGCAGGCCGGCGTCGTTGTCGAGAAAGCAGTCGATGCCGAGTCGTTCTCCCGGCCGGCGGTGCGGCTGCTCGTGGCCAACCGCAGCGGAGAAGCCGCCCACGTCCGGGTCGTTGATACGCCCCCAGCGGGCGTCTCACTCTCGACGGTGCAGTTCCACCCAGACTACCACGCCAATGGGTGGACGGTCAACGAGGACCACGGGCTGATGGAATTCGAGCACCATCTCGGGAGCGGCCGGACCGTCGAGACCGTCTACAGCGCCAGTGATGGTGTCGACACCTCGCAGGCGGAGCTAGAGCCGCCGACGGTAACGGTCGCAGCAGCTTCCGACACCGACGCCGCTGGCACAACCGAGGACGCGAGCCCGAGCGGCGAGGCGTCCGGTGGGTACGTCCCGCCACAGCCACCGGCCCCGACGACGGACATCGAGGGCGTGGCGCCATCCCCCCAGCGGGATCTGACTGACGTCGCCGGTATGACCGACGTGAAACGACGCCTCCAAGAGGAAGTGTTGGTGCCACTGATCGACGACCGCTACGAGCAGTACGGCTTCTCTGGGGTCACCAATATCCTGCTCCATGGGCCGCCGGGCACGGGCAAGACGTATTTGGCGGAGGCGCTGGCAGGTCACCTGGGCTACAACTACGTGGCAGCGACCGCCTCCGACATCGCCAGCGACGTGGTCGGACAGGCCCCCTCGAACGTCGCTGCATTGTTCGAACGAGCCCGGGCGGCCGCACCGTCAGTGTTGTTCATCGACGAGATCGACTCCGTCGCCGCCGACCGGTCGGGAACCGGCGGGATGACCACCTCGGAACAGCAGATGGTCACCCAGTTACTCACCGAGATCGAGGAGCTCAACGACGCCGACGAGCCGGTCCTGCTCGTGGCTGCGACCAACCGTATCGAGGACGTCGACGACGCTATCGAGCGGCCCGGCCGGTTCGACGCTCGGATCGCCGTTCGGAAGCCGGATGGCGAGGACCGGCTGTCGATCCTGCGGTACCACCTCGAAGACGTCCCCACCGAGTGGAATGGGATCGACGAGGAGGCTCTCGTGACCGCCACCGAAGGGTTCACCGCCAGCCATCTCGCTGAGGTCGCCGATGCTGCCGGGCGCACAGCGGTCAGGGAGACCGCCGAAGGCGAGGAGCCCACGGTGACCGAGCGCCACCTCCACGACGCGATCGGGGACTTACAGGACCAACGCAAGGCCGAGACGACAGAGCGCCAGTTCCTCCGTGACCCACCGGAAATCGACTTCGACGACGTGGTCGGCCTCGAAGAGGTCAAATCGAACCTCCAAGAGAAGGTCATCGACCCGCTTGAGAACCCCGAGATGTTCAGGGAGCTGAACCTCTCAATCGATCGGGGGGTGTTGCTCCACGGACCACCAGGCACGGGCAAGACTCATTTAGCACGGGCACTGGCAGGGGAGCTCGGTATCAATTACGTCCAAGCGAGCGCGGCGGACCTCGTTAGTAAGTACATCGGCGAAGGTGCAAAGAACGTCCGCTCGATGTTCGAGGAGGCTCGGACTCACCAGCCCTGTCTGGTGTTCGTTGATGAACTCGATGCGCTTGCGACCGACCGATCCGCCGACCAGACCCGCAGCGAGCGCCAGATGGTCAACGAGTTCCTCGACGCGCTCAGCGATATCGAGAACGCTGACGACGACGTCATTGTGGTCGGTGCCACCAACCGACCGGACGACATCGATCCGGCGATCAAGCGTTCAGGCCGGCTCAACGAGCGGATCAAGGTGCCACCGCCGGACCGGTCGACCCGGGTGGCGCTGTTCCGCGAGTACCTCCACACCGACGCCGCAGCCATCGACGAGGAGTGGCTTGGTCGCGAAACTGCGGGACTGGTCGCCAGCGATATGGAGCGGCTGGCGACGGAGGCTACGCGCGCCGCATTGAACCGTCATCGGGCCGACGCAGGCGGGCTCAGCGAAGTGGATGTCGAGGAGGTACGGGTGGGTCGCGAGGACATCACGGCGGTGCTCGACGACCTCCAAGACGAGAGGAACAGGGGGAGCGACGACCGTCGAGCCGACACCGGCGATGGCTGATCCGGAGCGTTTCCTGATATGCTAACTATCCTCCTCACTGCCACCCCGTACGATGACCTCGTTGACCGCCGATTGGACAGTCGCCACGAGTGTCCGATTGTCATCCGGCCGCGTTCATGTGGGTGGTATTCGCCTGCTACGGTACCGACTCGCTGGAGAGCGCGACAACTCACAATTACGAACAGAAGGAGTCGGAACGGTCCCGCTACCGACGCCACCAGGATTCGCGTTGAGGGAATTCGACGCGGCTGTCGCCGGTCAGCGCGAGCGAGCATCGACCCTGGTACCAGTTCGTCGCGGCGGCCCGGAATCGCACCTGCTCGCCCTCGGCGACGCTCCGACACCGGCTCTTCGTCCACGTGGTGAACTTGATCTGCCCTGAGTCGTCGGCGATCAGCCCGACATCCTGAATCGCCGGATGGCCCGGCTCCCACAGTTGGACGACCTCGCCCTCAACGCTGACAGCCCCCCGGTCCACGTCCGGGATCTCGCCGATCGGGACGATCACGCCCGTGTCTTCACGGGCCGACTCTGCGACTGCCAGCACCGCATCAACGAGCTCACAGCCGTTCGCGACCCGCCCGGCCAGGCGCCGGCTCAGCGCCGCCCGCGTCGCGCCGCCCTGAACCTCGTTGGCGATCCGGTGTGCGTGCTGGTTCACCGTCCCGAGCGTCTCGCGGTCCATCTCCGCCCGGGGGTCCGGCGTCGACTGGATCGCCCGGCATTGCTCGCTCACCCGCTCCCGGGTCCGCTGCTCCCGACCCGTCTGGTCGCTCAGCCGTGCCCGCTCGGTCATCGTCTCCAGTTCCCGCTCCCGGGCCCTGATGCGCTCCTCTTGGGCCAGCGTCACGCCCGTCAGCTCGCGTTGAGTCTTCGCGGCTGCCGAGCCTGCGTCCGGGTGGTTCGAGTCCACCTTCGCCTGGGACTCCTGCTGCACCGAGGGCCGGAGGTCCGGGGTCTCAACCGCGTGCTGATTGCGCTCCTGTGCGTCCGAAGCCTTTTGACCGGAGATGCGTCTACTCGTCATTGGTATCACTCCCAAGTGGTACCGTCGAAGGAGCCCACGCGCCGCCACCGCGA
>CAZLOO010000137.1:0-6357 GCA_964561055.1 uncultured Halobacteriales archaeon | reverse complement strand
TGGCAGTCCTCGACGAACGCCGTCGCGTCCAGGGTCGTCTCCCCGGGGAACACACAGAACGGCTGGCTCCGATAGTTCTCGGCGTGATTGGCGACCGCCAGCCCGCCGTACAGCGAAGTGCTCGTCACCACGAGCAACGCCAATACGATTCCGCCCGGGACGCTCCCCAGCGTGGCCCGGTCGGCGCTGGCGAAGGGGGCCCGGGTGCCGATGGGGCGGCCCTCGGCGACGAGCTGACCGAGTACGGCGCCGGCGGCCGGCCCCCACAGCACCCACACCTGCATGTATGTCTTGAACACGGTGTTGAACCGCCCGGGGGAAGCCTGGTCGCGGACGTAGACGAACTCCACGAGTAGGACCAGCCCGACGCCCGCCAGCGCCAGCACCGCCGGGAAGCCGACGTCCTCCTCGGTCCGGAGCAGCAGCCAGGCGCCGACGCCGACCGGCGCGACGACCGCCAGCGCCGCGGCACCCAGCGCGACGGAGCTGATTCCGGCGACGACCAGCACGGCCATCAGTCCGACTAAATCCCGGCGGTCGAGACGTGCCCTCGTCCGGTCGAACAGGTGGGTTCCGAACACCGCGATGAAGGCGCCGTGGACGATCAGCAGCCCCCACAGCGGACTGCGGTCGGGGAGCAGGCCGACGGCGCGGCCGCTGGCGGCGCCCAACCAGAACGGGAGGGAGACGAGCACGCCGATCACCCCGAGCGCGACCACAACCGCTAGCGCCCCGCCGACCCAGCGCAGTTCCCGAGCGAGCGCCGACCCCGGTGTCGTCCCCTCGCGGCCGACCAGGGTCAGCGGATCCGCCGAGGCGAAGGCGACCGCCAGCGCCGTCACGCCGAATATGGTGGGGAACGACCAGGTGTTGACAACGGCGATTAGTCCCGCGACCAGCGCGTTCGCGCTCAGCAGCAGTCGGCGCTGCCGGACGCTCGCCTCGGGCGTGCGGTAGTAGGAGAACGCCAGAGTCGCCGTCAGCAGGAGGAAGGGGGTGCTCATCATGTGGGCGTGGAGGTCGCCGTTGAGCCACGCGAACAAGGGAAACTCATTGATAGTGCCGGGTATGACGCGGCTCGCCGACCAGTAGGAGAACCGTCCGGCTGCGGCCAGCACCTCCGCGGTCGTCTGCTCGCCGTAGGCCGCTAGCATCCCGGCGACCGGCCGGGCAACGGCGTCCGGAGCGACCGATAACAGCGCCGTCACGGGGGTGTACAGGTTGCTTGCCAGGCCGACAAAGAACGCGCCGAACGCGGCCGCGGTCGTCCGGTGGGCGCCGGCGGCCTCGCCCAGCGACCCCGCCAGCCCGTAGGCCGCGGTGACCAGCATCGCGTAGAACCCCGCCAGCGAGAGGTTGTAGGCGTACCGCGCTGGCGTGAGGGTGAGTTCAGCCAGCAGCGCCGTCAGCATGTGTCCGCCGTAGTAGTACCGCACCGTCTCCCCTGCGAACCACATGTCTTCGGGTGGGAGTGCCGGGGCGCGCAGCAGCGCCTGAACCAGGCCGAAATCGAGGAACTTCTCACCCCCGCCGGGGTGGACCGCCGGGTCCATTGCCCGAATGGCGATCATGAACAGAAAGGCGAGGACGAACACCAGCCCCGTCTCGACGGCGACGCCTGTGGGCAGGTCCTCGCGGTCGAGGCGGCTCGTGGCGGCGGCCGCCAGCGCTAGCAGGACGATGAAGCCAGCGCCCCCCGCCAGCGGGCCGAAGTGTAGCTGTCCGACCCAGTAGGCGATTAGCCCGACCACGGCCAGCGCCAGCGGCATCGCGACGCCGGCGCCGCGATCAGCCAGCCGAGGGGCCAGCGCGGCGACGACCGGCAGGCCGGCGGCGTACAGGAGGAGATACGCCGCCAGCCAGGCGGCGACGGGGCCCCACTCCATACGCGGGTGAGGGCTTCGCTCCCGAATACGTCTTGTGCCTCGCGGTCGCTGGACCGTGGGTGGCGGTCGCCCCCTGTTGCCCCGCGACGAGGGCTCTCCTGCCCTGTTCCGGGCTGCTACCCGGGCTCGGTATCATAAGGACACCGAACGGCTTTTGCGCGCGGGTCGCCCACCGATGCGTATGGCAACCGACACGGTCGACGCCGGGGCCGAACACCGCCGGAGCATGACGGTGACGGCCGTGGCAACCATCTTAGGGGTCGTCGCGGCGTTCGGGTCGTTCCTGTTCGCCGCCGGCCCTACAGACCGGAGCGCGTTGGTGGTGCTGCTGGCGGCGGTGTTCGTCCAAGTCCCGCTGTACCAGTTCACCGGCCTGAAGGAGGACGTCGGCCCCAAGGACGGCCTCTACATCGCCTTCATGACGTTCGCGCTCTGGTTCGTGACGCTCACTATCCTCTACACGGCCAACGTCTCACTCTAATGGCCGAAGACAGCATCGCCGTCGTTGACCTGGACCGCTGCCAGCCGGACCGGTGCAATTACGAGTGTGCCAACTTTTGTCCCCCTAACCGGACCGGCAAGGAGTGTATCGTCACCCGTGAGGAGCGTCACGGCGACGCCCCTTACGATGGTGCTCCCGATCAGGTATCGATCTCTGAGGAGATCTGCCTCGGCGAGTCCTGTGGTATTTGTGTCGTGAAGTGCCCGTTCGACGCCTTGGAGATTATCAATCTCCCTACGGAGCTGGACGATGACCCTGTCCACCGCTACGGAGAGAACGCGTTCGGGCTGTACGGCCTGCCCGCCCCTCAGGAGGGCCAGGTGACGGGCATCCTTGGGCCGAACGGCATCGGGAAGACGACCGCGGTGCGCATCCTGGCCGACGAGATAACCCCCAACCTCGGTGACTTCGAGAGCGCGACTGACTGGGAGCGGGTGCTCGATGCATACCGCGGGACGGAGCTTCAAAACTACCTAGAAGAACTTCGTGACGGGGAGATCACCGTCGCCCGCAAACCCCAGTACGTGGACCGCATCCCCGACCAGTTCGACGGCAACACCCGTCAGCTGCTGGAGGGGGTCGACGAGCGCGGGGTCGTCGAGGACCTCGTCGATCGGCTGGGCATCCGGCCAGTCGTCGACCAGCCTATCGACACTCTCTCGGGTGGGGAGCTCCAACGGGTGGCGCTGGCGGCCACGCTCGTTCGGGACGCGGAGTTCTACTTCCTCGATGAGATAACGCCGTACCTGGACATCGGCCAGCGAGTGACCGCCGCTCGGCTCGTTCGGGAGCTCGCGGAGCAGGGCGACCGCTCTGTACTGGTCGTCGAGCACGACCTCGCTGTCCTCGACCTGCTCGCGGATTCGGTCCACCTGGCGTACGGCGAACCGGGGGCGTTCGGCGTTATCACGCCCCCGAAGTCCACCCGCCAGGGCATCAACGAGTATCTCGGGGGATACTTGGAAGCCCAGAACGTCCGCATCCGGCCCGAGGCGATCGAGTTCGAGCAGCACGCCCCCCGCCAGATCGCGGCCGGCGACACCCTGGTCGAATACCCCGCCCTCGAGAAGTCCTACGGCAAGGGGGAGTTCACCCTCTCTGTGGAAGCCGGCGAGATACGCCGTAACGAGGTGCTCGGGGTCGTCGGCCCGAACGGTATCGGGAAGTCGACGTTCGCGAAGCTGCTCACAGGCGCCGAGGAGCCGACCGCGGGGTCGGTGCCTGCGCGGCTGGATATCTCCTACAAGCCGCAGTACGTGGAGATCGATCGCCCGATGCGGGTGGACGCGTTCCTCTCCTCGATAACTAACCAAGTCGGTACCTCCTACTGGACCACGGAGATCGCCCAGCCCCTTCAGCTCGAGCGGATCATGGAGCAGAACCTCACGGACCTCTCGGGCGGGGAGCGCCAGCGGGTCGCCATCGCGGCGTGTCTCTCCGAGGACGCCGACCTCTATCTGCTGGACGAGCCCAGTGCCCACCTCGACGTGGAACAGCGGGTGCTCGCCACGCGGGCCATCCGGCGCTACGCGGAGAACAACGACGCCACGGCGATGGTGATCGACCACGACATCTACATGATCGACCTGCTGAGCGACCGGCTGCTGGTGTTCGGCGGCGAGCCGGCCGTCGAGGGCCACGCCAGCCAGCCCCAGGACATGCGCTCTGGGATGAACGATTTCCTGGCGGATCTGGACGTAACCTTCCGCCGGGACGAGCGGACCGGTCGCCCCCGGATCAACAAGCCGGGCAGCCAGAAGGACAAAGAACAGAAGCGGGCCGGCGAGTACTACTACCCGCCGGAGTAGAATTCACCGGTTTCTCGGCGTTAAACGCGGATCAGTCGTGAGCAGCGGTGCGTTGACGAACGGGAGTAGCCGGTCCAGCCGGCCGGTGGCTGACCGGGGCGGATGCTCGACGATCCCCGGCGGCCACAGGGAGAATGGGGGTAATCCCCACGCGTCGAACCGTCGATCAATCGCAGGCAGCCGTTTCGAGCTGGAAGTGGCCGTCCGTCTCGACCTCCGCTTCGAGCCGCAGACAGTCCCCCTGGTACTCCGAGAGTACGTACGATTCCCACGCATCGTCGTCGACGCGGGCACGAATCGTCACGTCCCTCGTCGAATCGAGCGGGCGAGCCCAGACTCGGCCAGTCGGCTCGTGAAGGTCCCCGTTGCGGAACGTGGCGGCGGCAGCTTCGTGGGTCCATTCCCCGCGACTTTCCTCTCCAGAGCGAGCTTCGAGTTCGAACGCGTGCGGTTCGTCGTGTTTGTTCTGCACCGAGAGCTCCGAGAGCTGTGGACCCCCCGCCAGTTTCCCCCGCGAGAGACAGCCACTCGTAACGCCCACCGTGACCCCGATTACAGCAAGTGCCGACCGCCTCGTTATCGAACGGCGCATAATATGAAGTACGAGCCGGACCCTTACTTTTCCTTCGGTGATGCCCGTTCGAACTGGACGTCCGGTGTCGTTGCGTACCACATCTTGTCCTTTTCTGCCATGACTGGGTCTTCGACTTTCTTGCCGAGGAGTTTCTCGACGGTGTCGACGGGGACCTTCTTGAGACCCCAGGCACGTCGCTGTTCCGGAGACATCGACTCGATGACCTCTCTGCCCGTGGGGTCGCTCGAGGTCGTGGTACTGCTCGTCGACGACGGCGAGTGCGAGTGGATTTTCCAGTTGACAGCGGGATTGACCGTCCCGTCGAACATCTCGGTCTCGGCGAAGAAGTGCGAGTGGGTGTCCAGGGGCTGCTGGAAGTCCACCTCCGCGAAGTGACCGACGTCGGCGTGCTCGTCGCTCGTCCAGCCGTCCCCGTAGTACCAGCGGAACTCCTTTTCCTCCTCAGTGTCGACCGTGTTTACGTCCTTCTCCTGGGACCACTTCTCGAACGTCTGGTAGTACGCGATTGCCAGTTCCGCAACGTCGCTCAGCGATCCCATTGCCACTTTCGCGACCTCCTCGAGTCCGTCTTCCGCCATCTCGAGGGCGGTGTACTCGGGCGTCGGCCAGCCGCCGACGCGGTCGTGGTCGTTCGAATACTCGATCTCGCCGTCGGGACCGTCCGAGGAGTCAACGAACGTGACCTTATGTTCGTCGATGACGTTGATGGGATCACCCTCCTTCGGCGTTTCAGTGGAGGGATTGAACTTTCTTGCAGCACCGTACGCGAACACCCGGTAGGTCGATTCCCACTCGTAGGTTGTGGGGTAGCCACCGATGCAATGTACCGTCGACTCGATGCGGTACCAGTAATCGTACGAGATGCTGTAGTAGTACTGGTGTTTGTCGTGGGCGGTTTCCGTCTCGACCTCGTCGCCGAACACGTAAATGTCGTCGTTCGTCGTGTCCGCCGAAGCGACGCCAGCGAGCGATGGGACCAGGCCGGCCGTGGCTGCAGCGCCGGTAGTTCGCAAGAGATTGCGTCTGCCTATTCCGTTTCCGTCGTCCTCGTTTCCATCCGGACCCATTTTTATTATCCTTCTAGACCAAAGACTAATCTCACTATATTAAAATTTTTGCTTTAATTCACGAATATTAATCTGATTGACAGCTGTCCCGGTGGGGAGGAGAGAAACGGGAGTCGCCGGCACCACAGCGAACTCGATGCCGAACTGGAGGAGCAAGCCACGCCATCGCCCGAAGAGGCTAAACGCTGAACGGGGATGCAGCGGCTTGCATTCCACACGAACGTACACGTGGACCGTGCGTTCGCGTCCTCCGCTCGAACAAACGGTGGCGTGGTCGAATTTTACAGTTTATACGGCTCAGAGCGAAGGTTTTATAGAATCTCAAGCAAGGAATTAAAGGAATGGCACCCTCCAACCATTTCGTCGATCCGTACACCGGGGCGGTAAACGTCGAGCAGATCCTCGCAGAGGCGGTGCCGCTCGCCAAACTGATCGGCCTGTTCGTCGCGGTTGCACTCGTCCCATTCGTGCTTGCAGTCCTGCTCGGTCCCTTCAACCC
>CAZLOO010000136.1:0-6362 GCA_964561055.1 uncultured Halobacteriales archaeon | reverse complement strand
GTCAGGTCCTGCACAAACGTTATATACAAAGCCATTTAGTCGTGTTAGCATGGTCCGAAGAGACCGCGGTCCGGAGACATCTATAGAGGCACCGAACAGGCGGACGATCCTGAAGACACTCGGTGCGACCGGGGTGGTCGGACTCGCCGGCTGCGCGGGTGGCGATGGCGGTGACGGCGGTGACGGCGACGGCGGTGACGGCGACGGTGGTGACGGCGACGGTGGTGACGGTAGTGACGGCGGTGACGGTACGACCACGGGAGGCGGCCAGCAGTTCGACCCCATCGGCAACTTTCCCCCGGACGGGGACACCGCCAGGCTCGGGTACAACGCCGACCAGAGCGGCGCGCTGGCGCCGGAAGGCGAGCAGGGTCGTCGAGGGTTCTACCTCGCGATCCAGCACCTGAACAACAACGAGGGCCCGGTCGCCATGACCGACGGGGTGTCCGGTAACGGCGTTCTCGGATACACTCTTGAGGGGATTGACGCGGACGGCCAGGGCCAGGCCGAACCATCGATCGAGAACATCAACCGGATGATCGACCGCGACGGCGTCCAAGCGTTCTTCGGCGGCATCTCGAGCACCGTCACGAAGGCAGGGATGCCGATCGCCCAGCGCAAGAAGGTGCCCTACAGCGGGGCGATCTCTACGTCGGCTGGTATCAGCGGTAAGGACTGCACCCGGTACTACTGGCACAAGTCGGGCCACGCGGAGTTCTTCGGCCGGGCGGCGGGCCGGATGCTCCCCGATGTCATCGGGGAGAACAAGAGCATGTACCACATCTACGTGGACTACTCCTATGGCAAGTCCAACCGGGACGCCCACACGAAGTACCTCACCGAACAGGGCTGGGAGAACCTCGGCTCGACCTCGATCGCGGTCGGCGAACTTGACCACTCACCCCAAATCGCCGACCTCGAGGAGTCCGGCGCCGACGTGCTGATCTTTACCAGCTTCGGAGCGCTCGCCCGGGCAGCGCTGAAACAGATGTCCAACTCGGGTATCCTCTCGGAAATCGAGGTGGTGATTCCCCACATGACGGGGTTCACCGTGGGGGCCTCCGGGCCCGAGGCCCAGGGCGTACTCGGGTTTGCCCCGTGGGTCCGACAGTTCAGCGGCGAGAACGAGTTCGCCAACTCGTTCGTCGAGACGTTCCAGAGCGAGTACGACCAGCCGGCCACCCAGAGCGCGGCGATGGCCTACTCCGGTGTGATCCAGTGGGCCGCCATGGCCGAGGCTGTCGACACAATTCACCCCCCGAGCGTCATCGCGGAGCTCGAGCGGGGCTGGCAGTGGAACAACGTAATGGGTCCAGAGGCCTACCGCAAGTGCGACCACACGGCCGAGCGGCGGATCTTCCTGGCCCAGGGGCTGGCTCCGGAGAACCGGGACGACACCAACTACAGCCTGGAGCTGGTCGACTCGACGGAGCCGTTCATCTACCCGTGTGATGCGTTCCCCGCTCAGGACTGCGACATGGACTCCTACGAGCGTGGCGACGAGGGATGACCGGCTGGCGTCCTCTCACGCCCGCGGCGGACGGCGGGCTCCCAGCGCGGTCCGTCCTGGGCGGCGCCGCCGTCCAGCTCCCGGTCTAGGAACAGTCACGCAACTACACCCCGAACGGGTACCAGGACATGCACACAGCAACGCCCGGCCGGTTCGGAGCCCTGACCCATGAGACTCGGACGCTTCAGCGCTGACGAAGCGGAGCGCATCGGACGGTTCACCGACGCCGGGGTCGTCGACGTCTCCGAGGCGTTCCCTTCCTTTGCGGACGCGCTGGCGGACCCGGCGGCCGCCGAGGAGGCCGGCGGCGAGGAGTTCGCCGGGGCGGAGGTCACCCCGCTTCCGCCGACGACACCGGGGAACACGGTGTTCTGTAGCGCGCTGAACTACGAGGCCCACGCCGAGGAGACCGACGGCGATGTCCCGGAGCGGCCGCTGGTGTTCCTGAAGCTCCCGCGAACGCTCGTGGGCGATCGAACGCCCATCTCCTACCACACGACCGTCACTGAAGAGATCGACTACGAGGCGGAGCTGGCCGCGGTCGTCGGGTCGCCCATCCGGCACGTCTCGCCGGACGAGGCGCTGGATCACGTCGCGGGCTACACCATCCTCAACGACACCTCCGCCCGCGACCTCCAACTCGGGCTGTCGGTCGGTGATGAGACCCTGTTCGACTGGTTCTCCGGGAAGACGATGCAGGCCACGACCCCCGTCGGCCCGTACGTGGTGATCGACGAGATAGAGGACCCGCAGGACCTCGACATCGCCTCGCGGGTCAACGGCGAGCTGATGCAGGACTCGAACACGAACCTGATGATCCGGAGCGTCGCGGAGCTCGTGGCGTTCGTCTCCTCGCGGGTGCGGCTCGAGCCCGGCGACATCATCGCGACCGGTACCCCGGAGGGTGTCGGGACGTTCCAGGACGTCCGCCTGCACCACGGCGACGAGGTGGAGATCGAGATCGAGGGGATTGGAACGCTGTTCAATTGGGTCGAGGAGACCCCGGGCTGAACGAGCCCCCTGGTGATGAGGGTCACCGACGACGGCTGCAGGGTCGGGGGCGCCGACCGCGATGTCGGGCGTAATTCTTCGACATATGCAAATATAATTATCTACTCGTTTATTGCTGCTTCGTGCGCTGTTTTCGAAGCAGTTCCCGCAACTGGACTCCGACAGAAAAATAAAACGTCGAGAGCCGCTTAATGGCTTCAAGAAGTTATTCAGTTCCTGTTAGTTACGGGTTCATTCGCGGGACAGTACGGCACTGAAATAATTTCATATAATTATTATAATATCTGTTGATAATCTCAGCGAGGAGTCGTAGCGATTACCATCGCTCATCAGCCCATATCTAGCGACTCTAACAGTCACGAAGGATCAGTAGCTTACTCCAGGAGTTGTGGTTTCCGTGGAGCACAATCAGGACAATCGACGGCCTCAATCACACCCCTCGGTGGCACGTCGCCAGGTTGCCCGCATCTATCGGGGAGCTCACCGGGATGGCAGCCGCGACCGACAACAGTCTGTCCCGACGGGGGCAGCGGCCAGAAATATCAGCAAAAAATCATTGTGGACGTGGCAGACAATTCCTGAACAGTATATCGAGTAATTACTTTTCTTCGAAACGGAGATATTGTCAACAATCTGTAGTTTCTCCAGGTCGGTCCCGTAGGCTACGAGCTACGCCGAGAAGTGGAGAGAGGAGATCTCACCGTTCGTTCTGGGCAAAGAGAACTTACAGACGAGCCCACTTCTGTCGGTGATATATCGGACAGTTCCCCCCGGGAGGACCTCCTCGGGACGTTCGCCGACCCGGAGGGGCTGTCGACGCGCAGGTCACACGTACGCTGGGGTTCGGCGCGTGGTACCTCATCCTCCCTATCGGCTTCGTCACCCGCATCGAGGACGGTATCCAGGGGGTCACCTACCCCATCGGGGGGAACGGACAGATCCAACCGGGCGAGCAGGAGGACCGGAATGTGGGTCCCTACTCCTCCTCGCTCTCGGTGTCGGTGTTGGGCCCCCATTCCCCAGTCCCCTCGTCCTCTCGTCGCCTCTCGTCGCGTCGAGCTATCGCCTCCTCTATCTCCCGGCGTATCCGGCGCCGCTCGGCCTCCCGGGCCTGCTGCTCCCGTCCCTCCTGGGTGTCAGGCATACTCTTGGACGTGGGACTGCCGGGCAAAACCCTGGCTGTGATTCCCGCCGGCCCGGAGTAGTCAGTCTGCGTGAGGGTTTTGCCCCCGCCGGAACGAGAGGCGACGATGGCGACCGATGGGCGACCGCGGCGGGCCGACAGGCCGAACGCGACGGTCCGCGAGGCGGTGCTTGACCGCCTCGCCGAGGAGGACGTGCTCCCCATCCGGCAGTACGGCGTCGGCGGCGCCCGCTACGTGTACGAGCGGCTATCGGTGGCCTCGGTCGGGTTCGACGGACCGGTACGCAACTACCGGCTTGACCCTGGGACCGTGGCGGCGACGGCGGTCGATGGGGACGCCACCTTCCCCGCTGTCGGCCGTCTCGGCGCGCTACACGCGCTCGCACCGGCGACCTGGCGGCTGCGCCGCCTGATATCCGACGGTCGCCGGGACAGCGTCCCGCTCCGTGTGTATGGCAGCGACGACGGCCCGACGGTGGTGTACCTCCACGGCGGGGGGTTCGTCATCGGGAGCGTCGAGAGCCACGACGTGCTCTGCCGGGCGCTCGCGGCCGAGAGCACCGCGACGGTCGTCTCCGTGGGTTACCGGCTGGCGCCGGAGCATCCCCACCCGACGCCGACACTGGACGGCTACGCCGCCCTGGAGTGGGCTGCCCGGCGGTTCGGGGCGGACACGCTCGTCGTAGGCGGTGACAGCGCGGGCGGCACGGTCGCCAGCCTGGTGGCCCTGCTGGCCCGGGACCGCGACGTGCCGGCCATCGACCGGCAGTGGCTGCTGTACCCCGTCGCCGAGGAGGGGCTGAACCGGCCCTCCTGCGAGGAGTTCGCCGAAGGCTACCTGCTCGAGCGGGCGGACATGGAGTGGTTCGAGGGCAAGCGGTTCGAGCGCGGCCGGGATCCGGACCAGCCAGCCTACGCGCTGGCGGCCGACAGCTTGGTGGGTCTGCCGGAGACGACGCTAGTGACTGCGGGGTTCGACCCGCTCCGTGACGAAGGGTTCGCGCTCGCGGCGGCTTTGGAGGCCGCGGGTATCGCCGTCGACCACCGCAATTATCCGGCGATGATCCACGGCTTCGCCGCGCTGCTGGACGATCCGTCGGTGGAGACCGCCTGGGAGACGGTGCGGCACCTCGTCGGAACGCTCTGAGACCGCCCGGGAACCGAAAGAGCCACCCATGCTGTCGTCGAACTCTCGACGATGAGCACGAGCGTTTTGACGCTGCTACCAGAACTGGTGGAGCTATTACTGTTCAGCCTTGGCTCCCTAGGGCTGTCCGTCGCCGGCGTGTACATCGAGCGGTTCGCGCTGTCCACGCTCCAGACCGGCGACCCCGTCACCGCCGCATGGGCGGGCGTCATCGGCGGGGTAGCGCTGGTCGTGGCGTACTTCCTGGCGACGGACAAGGTCGCCGGCAAGCTCACCGACATCAGGCGGGCCATCAACGAATCCGCGGAGTAGGCCCCTCACGGTCCATCGCCGTGAACTGCTCACGGCGGGGGTTCAGGGGGTCGTGGTCGTGCGGATGATGTGTTCCAGACCAGTAGGACGGTGAGCCCGGCGACCCCCCTCGGTACCTCCCGGCGTCGACGAGCACTCACACCACCGTCGCGCCGTTCGCCTCGAGGACGGCGGGGACGACCGTCTGGGGGTGGTATGGCCTCAGTCTAACGACGGAGCCCATACGGGTCTCCTGATCGCGACGAGGGGGAGTGCAGTGAGCCGGATAGGAACTCGCCGCGTCCCGGTGGAGTCGGAGGGTCTTTGCGCGTCTGCCCACTACGCCAGGTATATAATGCCGACAGAGCCGCCGGCGATACGCGCCGAGGATCTCGTGAAGGAGTATGGGGGTGTCCGGGCGCTGGACGGGTTCAGCCTGGAGGTCGAACAAGGGGCGTTCTTCGGCCTACTGGGCCCCAACGGCGCCGGAAAGACGACGTTCATCGAGACGCTGGTCGGGCTCGCCCGGCCGACGAGCGGCACCGCCGAGGTGTTCGGCGAGGACATCCGGGACTCCCCGGCCGCGGTGCGCCAGCGGGTGGGGCTGGCGCCACAAGAGTTCAACGTGGACCGCTTCTTCCCCATTCGCGAGGTGCTCCAGCACAAGGCCGGCTATCACGGCTTCTCCCGGACGGCCGCGAAACGGCGCGCAGAGGAGGCGCTGGAGCGTGTCGGCCTCACGGAGAAGGCCGGCGCGACGTTCAAGGCGCTCTCGGGCGGGATGAAGCGCCGCTGCCTGCTGGCCCGCGCGCTGGTGACCGACCCAGACCTGCTGATACTGGACGAGCCGACCGCCGGCATCGACGTCCAACTCCGCCGGGAGATATGGGAGGTCGTCCGAAACCTCAACGACGAGGGGACGACGGTGCTGCTCACCACCCATTACATCGAAGAAGCCGAGCGGCTGTGCGACAAGGTGTGCATCCTCGACAGCGGCCGTACGGTTGAGGTCGACACGCCCGCGGAGCTGCGCAGCCGCGGCACCGACACCCACCGGGTGACCGTCGCGGAGCCACCTGCACGGGCCGACAGAGTGCGCCGGCTTCCGGACGTGGTGTCGGCCCGGACCACCGAGCAGGGGCTGGCCGTGGAGGCGCGGCGCTCGCCGGGCGCGCTGCCGGCGATTATCACGGCGCTCATCGATGCCGGCCACACGGTGACGGAGGCCGACACCGAGCGGGCCACCCTGGAGGACGTGT
>CAZLOO010000135.1:0-6402 GCA_964561055.1 uncultured Halobacteriales archaeon | reverse complement strand
ATGCTTCGCGGTGGTTCGACCCGAAGCCGGGGAGCATGGGCAAGCCCCTCCCGGGCTACGACGTAGCCATCCTCGACCGGGAGAGCCGCGAGAAGCTGGGGCCCGGGGAGCTGGGGGAGATCGCCGTCAGACCACACGACGACCGGGTGTTCTTCGAGGAGTACTGGAACCGCCCGGAGGCGACCGCCGCCAAACAGCACGGCAACTGGTATCTCACCGGCGACCTGGCGCGGCGCGACGATGACGGATACATCTTCTTCGAATCCCGCGACGACGACGTCATCATCACGTCGGGTTACCGCGTCGGGCCTCTGGAGGTCGAGCGGGTGCTACTCGACCATCCGGCCGTCGAGCAGGCCGGCGTCGTCGGCGTCCCCGACGAGACCCGCGGGCAGGTGATCAAGGCGTTCGTGGAGCTCGCCCCCGGGGAACAGGGTGGCGACGACCTGCGGACGGCGCTTCAGGAGCGGGCCCGCGACCGGTTGGCCGCCTACGAGTACCCCCGCGAGATTGAGTTCGTGGAGTCGCTCCCGAAGACGGCCAGCGGGAAAATCCGGCGGGTACAACTGCGCGAACAGGAACGCGAGCGCGAGTAAGAGTAACGCGGCTGTCGCCAGGCTCTCCGGGCTACTCCGAGGGGGCCTCGGGCTCGACCCGCGGGCGGGACTCCTCACGCTCGGCGGCATCACCCACGTCCGTGGCGCCGCCGTCGGTGGTCGCCTCCGCCATGTTGCCGTTCCCAGTGGGAGGCTCCTCGGCGGCCTCCTCGGCTGTCGGGTCAGAGGGATCGGCCTGTGGTCCCGCAGCGCCGCGGCGGTAGGCCGCCAACAGCTCCTCCAGCACGAGCGCCTCCCGGTCGGTCGGGGCGTAGCGCTCGTCGATGGCCGCCTCGGCGACCTCGAAACGGCCCCGCAGGGCCGCCCGCCTGACGGCCGCGGCAGCCGCGAGGAACGCCCCCGGCGCCGTCTGTCCGCCGTTGCCGTCCACCTGCAGCTCCGTACGGAGGTCGTCGAAGCTGAACATCGCCGGGTCATACCCCGGACGGATGCGCTGGAGGGTGTACTCGGCGGCGAAGCGGTAGAACTCGGACTTGCTCTCGACGACACCGTCTGCCACCAGCTCCTCAATGGCTGCGACCACCTGGTCCGGGTACCTGACGGTGTCTTTCGCCATCCTACAGGGCGTGTTTCACCCCCGACCCTAAATGTCTGCTGGATGGTATGGAACGTCGTCGGTCGCGCGTCGGACGACTATCAGCGTCGTCGAGCGACGCCCTTCGCGACGATCTGGACGAACAGACGCCAAGAGGTGATTCTGATGCGCTTGTTTCAGTCCGGTATGGGAAGAGAGGACTCAATTATGGCATTATAGAAAAATTTCTTGTATTATCGTCCAGAGTTACCTATAGTGAGCGATTACCTGTCAGCATCGGGCGGCGTGATCGGACCCGCCCGGTGGTCAGCACGAGGCGGCCAACCGGACGATGACGGGTGACGCCCTCCGCCCGCTCCGCCGGAGCGTGGAGGTGGAGTACTGGGTCGTGGACAGCGAGGGGCGGCTCACGTCGCCCGGGCCGCTCGTCGACGCGTCCCCCGGCGTCGAGCGGGAGTTCGTCCAGCCGCTGCTGGAGGTCAAGACGACCCCGTGTGAGACGACCGCGGCGCTGCGGGCGGAACTGTTCGAGCGGCTCAACCGCGTGCTAGACCGCGCCGCCGAGCTCGACAGGCGACTGGTACCGCTGGCAACGCCGGTCAACGCCCCGAGGGTCGAGGAACTCCCTGACGAGCGAACGGCAGTGCAGAACCGGGTCGTGGGCGAGAGCTTCGCGTACGTGCGCCATTGCGCGGGCACCCATGTTCACGTTGAGCAACAGCCCGGCGAGGCGGTCGATCAGCTGAACACGCTGATTGCGCTCGACCCAGCACTGGCGCTGCTGAACTCCTCACCGTACTTCCGGGGGGAGTACCTGGCACCGGCCGCCCGGTCGGAGCTGTACCGACGGATGGCCTACGACGACCTCCCCCACCAGGGCCGGCTCTGGCCATACGCGACCGACCGGACCCAGTGGACTCGGCGCCTAGAACGGCGCTACGAGGCGTTCGAGACCGCGGCGATGGACGCCGGCGTCGACCGGCGTGCGGTGGCGGCGAACTTCGACCCGGAAAGCGTGGTGTGGACGCCGGTCCAGCTACGCGAGACGTTCGGGACTGTCGAGTGGCGGTCGCCCGACGCCGCCCTGCCGAGCCAGGTCCTGGCTGTGGCCGACCGGGTCGCCGCCGTCACCAGTCAGGCCGCCAGCGCCGACGTCCGCATCGAGGGGTCGACCGGCGAGCTGTCCGAGGAGGCGGTCGTGCTACCAACGTTCGACGCCGTACTTGAGTACCTCGACGCGGCGATTACGGAGGGGCTCGCCTCCGACCGGCTGCGGGCGTATCTCGACAGAATGGGTTTCGACGTCGACGCCTACGAACCGCTCTCCCCGGCGGTCGGCCGGGGTGAGACGGTGTCAGTCGAGGAAGCCCGACGGCTCCGCCTGGAGTACGCCAACCAACTCGAACGTGATGTCCGGGATGGTGGGGAGCTGTCGACGCCCTCCCGTCGCTGACTCCAGCCTCTTACGCCGTCTCCCCGTCGGCCGCGGCGACGGCCTCTATCTCCACGTCGATGTCTCCCCACAGCCCGGTGACGCCGACGACGCTCCGGGCCGGCGGCTCCGTGTCGCCGAGAAACTCTCCGTATGCCTCGTTCACCCGCTCCCAGTTGCCGATGTCCACGAGGAACACCGTCATCTTGAGAACGTCCTCAAATCCAAGCCCCTCGGCGGCGAGCACCCGTTCGAGGTTGTGGAGACACTGCTCGGTCTGTTCCTCGACGGTTCCGTCCCGGAGGACCTCCCCGTCCGCCGTCTCAGGCACCTGGCCCGCGGTGAACAGGAGGTCGCCGTTCGTCGTCCCGAGGCTGAAGTTGCCGACCGGTCCCGGCGCGTCGTCCGGAGTGACAGTTCGTCGCATGGACGGCTTCCTCCCGACGTGGTCGCATAATGGTGGTTGGGATACGCGCGAAACTCACCGGGCTGACTGCCGAGCGTTCAGGATCAGCACCCTGTCGTCAATCGAGCGTTCGGTCACTGTCGTGTTGATTGAACACCACCGCTGCCGACCACTTCGAGCATCCAGCCCGACTCGTTCCGGGTTCCCGTCGTCGAGCGAATCTTCGAGAGGCGGTTGATGAACAGGTTCGGTCGTGACCCTCGATCGCGACCACGCGGCCCGCCAAGCGGGTCCGTTGCTGGGGCGTGGAATTATATCAGTCACTGTCACAAGACCAGCCGATGCTCCCGGCACTCCTCCAGTCGCTCGCCTCAATCGGGCTCTCGACGGCCGTCAGGCTGGCCTCGCTGGTGATCGTGGCCGTCTCAACGCTGCTGCAGTACGTCTCTCACCGGACTAACGTCGTCGACTCCCGGTACGAGCGAGAACGGAAGATCACCGACCATCTCGACGACCGACAGTTCACCCTCGAGTCGTTCACCGCCGACGGCTACGCCGTCACGCTCGATCCCATCGACGTCGGCGTCCGCGAGCGGTCCGGGCCGGCGTACGAGATGGCGAAGGTGATTCTGCCGACCGCCGGCATCAAGGGGACAACCGTCCTCAGGATGCGCCTCAGCTCCGATAGCGACATTCCCGAGGGCCTCTACATCATCGAGGGGTTCGACCCCGGCACCCGCGGGCTCTGCGGCCTCTTAGCTAGGGTCTCCGACGACGATGACATGCTCGCCGTCGAGTTCGACACCGTCGACCCGTACCTCGTTGCGCCGGCAGTGATCGATGTCCTCTCGTACAGCCCGACCCTCCGATTGGTCGCCTGTGGCGACGACGAGGAGCGTCTGGACCGTTTCAGCGCGCTGACACGGGTGTTCTTTACCCCGGACAGTCACGTCTATCGCCGCAAGGCGGACGACTCGCCGACGGCCGGCTGATAGCCTACCTTGCACGCCGAATCGTATTCCATTCTCGTCTGACACGAACCGCCGAGGGGTGACAATCATTCGCGCCTCGATCCATTCAGGCACGATGGGCTCACGCGCTCTTTGGTATCGTTCGTCGGGACAGCGACCGTCATTGGCTCGCCCAAGTGCGGGGTATCGTCCGAAGGGAACGCGTGTCCTCACCTCTGCTGAGACAGGCTGTGTGGTCCCCGGCACGGGCACCCGGAGAGGTCCTTGCTTTAATTTCGCGGACGGAAATCGGCACTGTCGCCCGATCCCCGTCGAATCGATAACCCGCCGCCGATCAGACGGCTAATTGTCACGTGATACACTGGTCTGATATCGCTCACACGGGCCCGTCGAAGCCACTCGTCGTCCGACGGTTCGATCCAGATTCGGAAACTTCTCCATTATCGTGATAGCTTAGAAGGATTTTTCGTCTTTTCCGCCGTAGCTTCCGGCCGGTGGCGCTCTCGCGGCCGCTCACTCCCCGCGGCGCTCGATCACGTCCGGCTCTCAGTATCACAAAAACACCGACAGGCTTTGGGAGTCGTGTCGGTGGAGCTGCGGACTATAGCCCGCGGTTGAATCGTGGAGTGATAGACAAGTCCGTTCATTCGAGTCATTCGGCATCCCTCTCGTGACAAAAGGAGTCGGATTGTTTCGCTTTCGCCGACTGGTTCCCTCATCGATAGCCACGGCGCGTCCATATGACGACTCCTCATCTCAGGATGGGACCGACAGTGTGGGTCCCTGGGTGCCCCGTCCGGGAGTAGGCGTTCCCGTGCCACGCCAGTGCCCCAGCGGGACCGAGCACGCCCTCATGGGCCCTCCGGGATTCGAACCCAGGACCAATCGGTTATGAGCCGATCGCTCTCACCTGGCTGAGCTAAGGGCCCTCGCTGGAATTATCCGGGCGCGACACTTTACTCTACTGAGTCCCCCTCACTCAGCGCCCGGAACACGGCCCAGGAAGGGTCGGTCCCGGGATGCTCCACTCGCTCGCCGTCCACGTACACCCCCTCGCCATCGGTCACGCACCCGACCACCGCCGCTGGGGTTCCCCGTTCGTGCAGCGCCGCCACAACGCTCTCGGCGTCCCCGTTCTCGACGGTCACCAGCAGGGTGCCGGCGCTCGTGACCTGCCACGGATCAATACCGAGCGCGTCACACACCGCCGCGACCCCGTCGGCCGCCGGTACCGCCGCTCGCTCTATCTCGAACCGGACGCCTGCGCCGTCGGCCATCTCTACGAACCCGCCCTGGATGCCGCCCTCGGTGGCGTCGTGCATTGCGGTCACCTGGCCAGCGCCCGCGGCGGCCGCGGCGTCTTGGACGGCCCCGGTGTCGCCCAGCCGCTCGGCCGCGGTCGTGACCGTCCTGGCGGGCAGTCCCAGTCGGTTCCCAAACAGCGAGGCGAACAGCCCCGCCGTCTCCGCGCCAGGGCCGGTCGTGACGACGATGGCATCGCCGGGCCGGGCGCCGTCGGGCCGGATGACGGCGTCCGTATCCCCCACCCCGAGCGCCGTCGCGGCGCCGACCCACGGGAACGACACGCCATCATAGCGGGCGGTGTGCCCGCCGACGATGCTTACCCCCAGGGCGGCCGCGCGGTCATGTATCGCCCGCCAGAGGGTCGCGAGGTCCTCGTCCGCCAGCGAGGGCGGCAGCGACAGCGACACTGTCAGGTGGGTCGGGGCAATCCCCGACACCGCCACGTCCGCGAGCACGATGTCCAGCGCGAACCGGCCGGCTCGCTCGAAGCCGAGTCCGGGAAGAACGCTCAGCGGGTCGGTGGCGAGCACGACCGCGGAGCCGTCCACCTCAAGGACGCCGAAGTCCACCCCGTGCTGCGGGCCGACGGCGACGTCCTCGCGACCGGCGCCCAGATAGGGGTACACCGCCGACTCGAACAGCGCGCGGTTGATCTTCCCGGTCCTATTAGCCATGTCGGTCGGACGGCGCCGGGGGACTTATTGAGGGCGGTCAGGGGAGCGTCCGGAATGTGCTCGATCCGTCGTCAGCGAACCGCATCGACATCGGGAGCTCGGACAGGCAGCGCCGGCAGAACCGGTAGCCCCGCTCGTTCTCGGTCTCACACTCCGGACAGCGGACCACGTCAGCGGTCGGCGGCTGCGAGGGGACGGCGCCGCCCTGGGCGCGCCGGCGGAGGACGTAGCCGAGCACCAGCAGGCCGAGTAGGTCCGTCACCAGCGCCACGAACACAAGGCTGACCTGTAGGCCGGCGAGTTCGGGGAGCTGGGGAATCATGGCAGTTCAAACTAGCCGTCGCTCGGTCAAAAACACAACGCCGAGTCACATCGGGCTGCCGGTCCCGGTCCCGGTGCCCGTCGGACGGCGCAGCGGCTCCACGGGCGGGGGCGCCTCCTCCATCTCCTCAAGATCGAACG
>CAZLOO010000134.1:0-6435 GCA_964561055.1 uncultured Halobacteriales archaeon | reverse complement strand
CGTCAGGCGCGGCCCGGTAGGCCGGCCAGTTGACCGCGCGAAACTCGTGGAGGACGTACCAGCCCTCCTCCGTGCGTGGCGGTTCAGGCATACTGTACGTTTGCGCCGGCGACCTAAGAAGGGCCCGTCTGTGGACTAGAACAGCCGGGGGGCCAGTATCAGCAGCGCGAATCCGGCGAACATGACGATGGTGACACCGGTGGTCACCGTACGGGTGAGCGCGCGGCCCCCGGAGACGGGGAGCCGAGAGACGACAGACTCCGTGCTGGTCCGCAGCAGATGGCCGCCGTCCAGCGGGTAGGCAGGGATGCAGTTGAACTGCCCGATGACGAGGTTGATCCAGCCGATCCAGAACAGCAGGTTCGCCAGCAGGAACACCCCGCCGCCGAGCCCGCCCAACAGTCCGGTTGTCTCATAGAAGTTCGTCACCGCGCCGTCGAAGCCAGCGAAATTATACCCTGCGCCGGCGACGGCAAACCGGGCGAACGGCAGCGAGAACAACTGTTGGAGGAAGCCGCCGATCCCCTCGGCTTCCCCCGATAGTATTGAGAGGAACTGGCCGGCGGGGTAGACGTCCACGCCGAAGTCGTCGAAGACCATCCCGGTGGCGCCGCGCTCGATGCTGACTCCAAGAAAGCCGGTGTCGGAGCCGGGGTTGTCGCCGAGTTCAACCGTGTAGCTCGTTCGCTCGCCGCCGGGGTAGCTGTAGGCGACCACCTCGATGGTATCACCGGGGGCGGTATCAGCGAGCGCCTCGGAGATGTCACGGGCCTCGACGATCCGCTCACCGCCGAGTCGGGTGATGACCAGTGACTCGCCGGCGGTGGCGCCCTCCCTCGCGAGCGGTTCGCCCTCCAGCACGGTCACCAGCCCGCCAATAGGCACCGTCCGGGTGGTACCGTCGGCGGTCGTCAGCTCCGCCACCGGGCGGTCGGCGACGGCGGTCAGGAACCCTTTCCTCGTGTCCACAGCGGTGCCATTGACCGCCGTGACCGTGCCGTTCACCCCGACGGGGCTGTCCGCGGCAGCGCCGACCACCACCAGTTCACGGCTGATTTCGACCGTCTCGCCGCTCTTCAGCGTCGCTTCCACCGTGCGGTCGGAGCTGTCGGCGAGCGTCGCCTCCAGCGTGTCGGGCGACACCTCTTGGCCGTCGATAGCGGTGATGACGTCCCCGCGCTCGATGCCGGCCTCGGCGGCGGGCGAGCCGGGAATGACGCCGCCGACCGGAACGCCGGCAGCGACGACGATGGAGCCGGCCACCGGGCCAAGCAGCAGCGCGAACGCTAGCGCGGCGACGGCAAAGTTGTTGGTGACGCCGGCGGCGAACATTCTGGTCTGGCCGCCGCGGGAGGCCTTCAGGCGGTCCTCCTCGTCGGGCTCCACGAACGCGCCGGCGGGAATGAACGTCAGCAGCGCCAGTCCCATCGATTCGATCCGGATGTCCTCGACCCGGCAGAATAGCCCGTGGCCTCCCTCGTGGACGACCAGTCCGACGAACAGGCCCGTTACTATCTCCGGGGCGACCGACAGCGGGAGGAACTGGTTCACTCCGGGGATGGCGAGGATGTTGCGCGGCTCGGTGAGCGTGCGTGGCGGGGGCATCACGACCGAGCCGACCGCCGAGAGGATGATGAGCAGGAACGAGCCAACCATCACTACCAGCGCGATTCCGACCCCGAAGTTCCCCCAGGCTCGCCAGAGCCGTTTCGGTCTGGCCAGCCGGTCAAGCAGGCGCTTCCCATACTGGGTGCGGACCGTGGTGATCGGCCCGGACACCCGTATCTGCTCGGGGAGGAGGCCCCTGGCCTGGAGGGCTGTCGCGGCTAGGACGTAAGCGAGGGCCACGCCTGCGACCAGCCACAGCGTGTCGACCATCGGTAGATGGCAGGGTCGGACGGCGTATAGGGTTTTCCTCGCGCGGTCGATGGCCAAACGCTTAATCCTGTCCCCAGCCAAGTCAGGTCAGTCCATGGGCCATCACCTCCCGGCAGGACCGCCGTTCGCGTCCCTACAGGTGGACGTCTTCGGCCTGTTCAGCCTCAGCGAAACCGCGTTCCTGGCCGTCGGGGGCGTATCAATCGTTCTGTTGCTCGCGCTGTCGGCGTTCTTCTCCAGCAGCGAGATTGCGATGTTCTCGCTAGCCTCCCACCGGGTCGAGAAACTGGCCGAGCAGTACGACGGCCCCGGTGCCGTGCTGAAGGAGCTGAAGGCCGACCCCCACCGCCTGCTCGTAACCATCTTGGTCGGTAACAATATCGTCAACATCGCGATGTCCTCGATAGCCACGGGGTTGCTGGCGTTCTACGGGCTGGACGGTGGCACCGCGGTCGTGGTGGCCACACTGGGTATCACGGCACTCGTGCTCCTGTTCGGCGAGAGCGCACCCAAGTCCTACGCCATCGAGAACACGGAGTCGTGGGCGCTACGCATCTCACGACCGCTGAAGCTGGCGGAGTACCTCCTCCTGCCGCTGATCGTCATGTTCGACTTCCTCACCCGGCAGGTCAACCGCGTCACCGGCGGCCGGGCGGCCATCGAGACGTCCTACGTCACCCGCCAGGAGATACAGGACATCATCGAGACCGGGGAGCGCGAGGGCGTCCTCGAGGAGGAGGAACGGGAGATGCTCCAGCGCACACTCCGGTTCAACGACACCATCGCGAAGGAGGTGATGACTCCTCGGCTGGACATGACCGCCATCCCCGCGGACGCGGAGGTTGACGAGGCCATCACCGCCTGTATCGAGTCCGGCCACGCCCGGATGCCCGTCTACGAGGGAAGCCTCGACAATGTTATTGGCGTGGTCCACATCCGGGACTTGGTGCGGGACCTCAACTACGGTGAGACGGAAGAGGTCGAACTGGCGGATCTCATCCAGCCGGTGTTGCACGTCCCCGAGTCGAAGAACGTCGACGAACTGCTCCAAGAGATGCGCGCCAACCGGATGCACATGGTGATCGTCATCGACGAGTTCGGTACCACCGAGGGGCTGGTGACGATGGAGGACATGACCGAAGAGATCGTCGGCGAGATACTGGAAGGCGAGGAGGAGCTCCCCATCGAATTCATCGACGACGAGACGGTGCTCGTGCGTGGCGAGGTGAACATCGACGAGGTCAACGAGGAACTCGGCATCGATCTCCCGGAGGGTGAGGAGTTCGAGACGATCGCCGGCTTCGTATTCAATCGCGCCGGTCGGCTGGTTCAGGAGGGCGAAGAGATAGAGTTCGACGGCGTCGTCCTCCGGGTGGAGCAGGTGGACAATACCCGCATCACGCAGGTCCGCATCAGCCTCCCGGCCGAGGAGACCCAGCCCGACCCGGTTGAGCCGGAGTAATACCGATCTGCTCACGGACTATCGCTGCCGTTCGCGGCGCCCAGGAACAGGGGAGCGGTTTTTGCTCCCGCACACACCGTGGAAGCCAGGATGATCCCCGAGGATCCCTCCCGTCCGCTGGGTGGTCCTGGCGGCGACGGACCAACCGGGCAGGCTACCCCAGGCCGGCCGCGGCGATAAGGCTGAACAGTCCGTAGCCCAGCCCCAGAGCCAGCCCTAGCGATAGCACCCAGGCGGTGACGGTCTTTAGCATCTTCTCTCGGGAAACGCCCGCCCCACCGGCGGCATAGCCGCTACCGATGATAGCCGAGACGATTATCTCGTTGAACGAGACAGGGACACCGAGGAACACCGCCGACTGTGCGATGGCGAACGAGGGGATCAGCGCCGCGATGGAGCGGCGCGGCCCCAATGAGGAGTAGTCCTGGCTGAGCGCCTTTATCATCCGTGGGGCACCGGTCCAGGAGCCGACCAGCAGCCCGAGGCCGCCGCCGAACAGCACCGCCACCAGCGGGATAGTCAGGGCCGCGTCGTCAAGTATCGGCAACAGCGGCCCCAGGGCCAGCCCTACCTGTGAGCCGCCCGCCGAGAACGCTACCAGTCCGCCGAGCACCAGTAGGAAGTGGCGCTGCCCGGCGATCTCGTCGTTCCGGAGGTCCAGCGCCAGCAAGCCGGCAGCGATGGAGGCCGCGGCGACGGTTATCCCGACGCGGACGGCCGTGCCGCCACCGAGCGCCCGGACGGCGACGTCGGTCAGCGAGGCGGCCTCGCCGGCCGGACCCAGCAGGACGAACCCGATGTTCGCGAGTATCAGCCCGACCACCGCGCCGAGCAGCGGGACCGCCACCCGCTCGGATACCCGCTCGCTACGCAGCATTCGGGCAGTGACGTATGCGATGCCGCCGCCGACGAACGGCACCAACAGCCATAGGGTTACTATCTCACGGTACTTCGGCCACGCGGGCTGCCCCCCAGCCGCGAGTCCCACCCCGACGACGGCGCCGGTGACGGTGAACGCGGTGGCGATCGGGTAGCCCGCGAATACTCCGACCGCCACAAGCGCAGCCGCCAGCACCAGCGCGACGACCGCGGCGGCTGGCGACAGCGTCACCCCGATGACCAGCTCCCGCCCCACCGCCTCCGTGACGTTCGCGCCCTGGAGGACCGCGCCGAGCAGTCCGAGGATGCCAACGACGAAGCCGGCCCGCATCACCCCGATGGCGTTGGCGCCGACCGCCGGCGCGAACGGAGTCGACCCAGAGGAGCCGGCGCCGATAGCCCACGCCATGAAGAGGCTGGCGAGGCTCGCGATGAGCAGGGTGGCGAGGACGCCGGGGGAGACCATTACCGGGGGTTCAGCGCCTCGTACAAGAAACCAGCTAGTTGGTCGTTGGGTCGGAGTCCTGCTCCGTCTCCGGGACAGTAACGTTCTCGCCGCCCTCGACGGCCTCCAGCGCCTCCGTGTCGGGATCGGTATCGACGTGCCAACGGTCGACGCTCTGCTCGTAGTCCGCCAGCCTGTTCGACACCCGAATCTTCAGGTCGTCGTCGTTGACGTTCACCTCAATGCGGTAGCCGTTGTTGCGGGCGCGCCCTAGGTTGGCACTAATCAGTTCGCTGTCGAAGTAGTACGGCGACATGCGGGTCATGACGTTGCGGTACACCGCCCCCTCGACGGCTCGCAGGGCTTTCCTGCCGGCCGAATCCGCCGCACGAGCCACGTAGCCGATCGACTCGCGCCAGTCCTCGACGGCGCTATCCGGGTCGGGGTTCTCATCAAGACGCTCGTAGGAGTTGCTCAGCTTCTCACCGGCCTTCTTGATGTCCTCGTCCGGCGAGCGGCCCTTCTGCTCGCCTTCGCCTTCGGCGACGGCAGCCTGCTCGGCGGTCTTCTCGTTGAGCCGCTCGACCGGCTCCTCCAACTTGGGCCGCCACTCATTCCACTCCTCGAAGGCATCGCTATCGTAGTCGACTCCCTCCTCATCCTCCGCGATGTCGCGCAGCGCGTGGGTGACCCGTTCGCCGAGTTCCACGACGTCGGCCCAGGATCCCTCGACGCTGAACCCGGAGACACTCTCCTCCATTCACTAACTGTTGGACGCGGTCGGTTATACCTCTTCCCACGACCGTCCCGAAACGTTCAGGTCCACCGGCCCTCAGGCGTTAGCGTGCGCGAGAGAGCCGGAACGGGCCGCGGGAAAGGGGCGTGAGACTCAGGAACGGCCTCCTGTTCACCGCGCTGGCGCTAGCGTAGGGGAGCTCCTTCACCGCTATCAAAGCCGGGCTGGAGTTCTTCCCGCCGGTGCTGTTCGCCGCGCTGCGCTACGATCTGGCGGGATTCCTGATGCTGGGGTACGCCGCCTACGTGACCGATCGTTGGCGGCCCAGGAGTCGCGGGGAGTGGGAACTCGTTGCCGTCGGCGGGATACTGATGATTGCCGCCTACCACGCTTTCCTCTTTCTCGGCGAGCAGGGCACCACCAGCGCCGCCGCCGCCATTGTCATCAGCCTGTCGCCGGTGCTGACGACGGGGTTCGCGCGGGTCCTGCTCCCGGAGGAGCGACTTACCGCCGTCGGCACCACCGGCCTGTTGGTCGGCTTCGTCGGGGTGGGCGTGCTGAGCGAGCCGGACCCGGCGGACCTACTCACCCCGGAGACGGTGTCCCTGGGGCTGGTCTTTCTCGCCGCGGCGTCCTTCGCCCTGGGGAGCGTGCTCACCCGCCGCATCGAGGCACAGCTCCCCATAGAGACGATGGAGGCATGATCGATGGTCACCGGTGCGGCGCTGATGCACGCCGCCAGCGCCGCCATCGGGGAATCTCCCGCCGCCGTCGCTTGGACCGGCGAGGCGGTGCTTTCGCTTTCGTATCTCGTCGTCGTCGCCAGCATGGTGGGCTTTCTCATCTACTTCGACCTACTGGAGCGGCTAGGTCCCATCGAAATCAATCTCGTCTCCTACGCCGCTCCCGTCGTGGCGGCTGCCACCGGATTCGCGCTGCTCAACGAGACGCCGACTGCGGCCACCGCGGTCGGCTTCCTGTTAGCTAATTTAAGGCGCTAATCCCCCGTCCTCAACGCCCGAGCAAAGCGAGGGC
>CAZLOO010000133.1:5172-6462 GCA_964561055.1 uncultured Halobacteriales archaeon | reverse complement strand
ACGTCGACCCGCTGAACCTCGACCGGGCCGAGCGGGCGATGCGCGAGACCGTCCGGAACAACCCCGCCGCCCGGACAGCTGTCTCGGTCGCACTGCATGACCTCGCAGCGAAACAGCTAGACGTGCCCTTGTACTCTCTGCTCGGGCTAGACCCCGAGCGCACCGTCACGTCATCGTTCACCGTGGGACTGGACGACCCGGAGGCAATGGCAGAGGCCGCCAGTGAGGCGGTTGAGGCTGGGTACGGGGTGTTGAAAATCAAGCTGGGCACGGGACGGGACCCGGCGATACTGGAGGCGGTCCGCAGCGCCGCCCCGGAGGCCCGCTTGCGGGTGGACGCCAACGGCGCCTGGAGCCCTCGCGAGGCCGCCGAGAAGTCCGTCTTACTCCACGACCACGGCGTGGAGTTCCTCGAACAGCCGGTTCCGGGGGAAGACATCGACGGCCTGCGGTTCGTCCGCGAGCACGGCACCGTTCCGGTGGCGGCCGACGAGTCCTGTGTCACACTGCCGGACGTCTCCCGGGTGGCGGGGGCCTGCGACATCGTCAACCTGAAGCTAATGAAGTGTGGTGGCATCCGCGAGGCGATCCGGATGGTCCATGCGGCCCGCGCGCACGGGCTGGAGGTGATGCTGGGCTGTATGGTCGAAACCAACGCCGCCATCGCGGCGGCCTGTCACCTCGCGCCGTTGCTCGACTACGCGGACCTCGACGGCTCGCTGCTGCTCGCCGAGGACCCCTACGACGGGATACCGATGCCCGGGGGGCGTATCGATCTGATGGGCGTCGAGCGAGGCACCGGCGCCCGCGCCTGAACGGGACACCGCGACAACCCCGAGCCGCCCGCACGAGAGAAGGTTTTTGCCCGGACCGGCCCACCTGGAGGTATGGTTTCTGAGACGTTCGACCCGGACCGGTGGGACCCCGTCGACAACGGGGAGTTCCGGGACATCACCTACCACCGCGCCCACGACCACGGCACCGTCCGCATCGCGTTCGACCGCCCGGAGGTGCGCAATGCGTTCCGTCCGGAGACCGTCGACGAGCTGTACGCGGCGCTGGACCACGCCAAGCGCCAGACGGACGTGGGCTGTGTGCTTCTCACCGGCAACGGGCCGTCCCCAAAGGACGGCGGCTGGGCGTTCTCCTCAGGCGGGGACCAGCGCATCCGCGGGGGCGACGGCTACCAGTACGAGGACGGCTCTACGGGCGTCGGTCGGCTCCACATCCTCGAGGTCCAGCGGCTCATCCGGTTCATCCCGAAACCCGTCGTCGCCGTCGTCCCCGGCT
>CAZLOO010000133.1:0-5162 GCA_964561055.1 uncultured Halobacteriales archaeon | reverse complement strand
ACGTGGTGTGTGACATGACGCTCGCGAGCGCCGACCACGCGAAATTCAAGCAGACGGATCCGGACGTCGCCAGCTTCGACGCCGGCTTCGGGTCAGCGTATCTCGCTCGCCAGGTCGGCCAGAAGCGGGCCCGGGAAATATTCTTTCTCGGGAAGACCTACGACGGCAAGGAGGCTGTCGAGATGGGGATGGCCAATGCCGCGGTGCCCCACGAGGAACTGGAGGAAACTGCCCTGGAGTGGGCCGCCGAAATGAACCGCAAGTCGCCGACGGCAATGCGGATGCTGAAGTACGCATTCAACCTCGACTCCGACGGGCTGGTCGGTCAGCAGCTGTTCGCTGGCGAGGCCACTCGGCTGGCCTACACCACCGACGAGGCTCGCGAGGGTCGAGACGCCTTCGTCGAGGGGCGCCGCCCGGACTTCTCGGACGTGCCCTGGCACTACTGAACCGAGGGTTCAAACCCTATCGCACGACCAGACTCCCCGTGACAGAGTAGCGACCGCGTGGCGTCCGGCGGACGGTGGCGCGGCGCCGCCCGGCGGGGAGCGCCACCAGTCAGCCACACGGGCTCCGACCCGTCAGCCGTCCACATCGGGACTGGGCCCATCGTGGTCCCGCCCCGGGGCCGGAGATTGCGAGGGGTCGTCGGGAGCGGGCTCCTCCGCGTCGTCGGACCTCTCCACTGCGCCGGGAGCGGCGTCGGTGTCCGATTCGGGGGGATCGTCGGGCTCAACCGCATCGGGCTGAATCGGTTCGCCGGCGACCAGCTCCGGCATCACAAGCCGGACGAAGTGAATCACCATCACCAGCAGCATCGGTCCGAGGAAGATGCCGTACCAGCCGAACAGCAGCGGGCCGAAGATGTACGCGAACATCACGCTGCCGACGTGGAGCCGTGGGTCCGGCAGGCTCCGGGTGCGCAGCATCCGCGGCACGTCTGACAGAGAGATGTCGCCGCCGGAGACGATAGGTCGGAGGACGAAGTCCGGGAGTATGTCCACGATGAAAAAGGAGACGGCGAAGAACACTACGATGAACGTGAGGGTCTCCGGCTGGGGGTTCGGCAGTGACGTGACCAGCAGGTAGGCCGTGATGGGGACGTACACCAGCTTCATGCCGACCACGGGGATGAGGCTGGCTATCCCCGTCATCAGCCCCAGCAGGAACGGGTACGGGATGGGCGAGCCGCCAGCGAAGACGTTGAGCAGGGTGTACATTAGCGCGCCGATAACCCCGGTGAGGATGGCGTTGAGGATATTGCCGAAGAAGACCGTCGCGAGGTCACGGTCCACCGCGCGGCCGTAGCGATCGAGGACCCCCCGGTCGTCGCCGAACTGCTCCACCGTGTACCGCGCCAGCCGCGGGCCGTCCCGGAGCAGGTAGTACGCAAGCGCCAGCATCACAAACAGGTGCAACAGCCCGGTGCCGACGAAGCCGACGTAGCTCTGGGCGGCCCCGAGCACGTCTTGGATCGTCCCCAGCAGGTTTGGGTCATTCAGCACGCTGGCGGGATCGGTGACGATGCTGGAGACGTCGACGTACTGGTTTAAGAAGTTGTCCACGGGTCCGAGGTCACGGTTTTCGGCGAATGCGTTCAACTCTTGGATGCCGACCGCGACCGTGTACGCAAACAGAAGCAGCGCCGGTAGCGCCAGGGCCAATATGGAAACCGCTGCGGCCAGCCCCGACGAGGAGAGCCGCTGATTGAGCCGATTGTATACCGGCCGGGTGGCGTAGTAAATGAACAGTCCGAACACGAAGGTGCCGACGAAGGAGTAGAAGACGAACAGCAGTGCGACGGCCAGGGCGACACCTAGCAGGGACCACCCTAGCCGGCTCCGGTCGGCACCGAACACGCTCATATATGTCTTGCCTGGTGGCCGGTGAAAAACCCTCGCACCCGCCGAACGCTTTTGTAGTATGACTATATAGCCCAATGTATGGCTACCATATCCCTGGCGCCAGACGGGCCGCTACTGGGGCTATTGCTGGCGGCGGCGCTGGGGCTGTTGCTCGGCCTGGAGCGGGAGTGGTCCCACCGGAGCGCCGGCGTGCGGACGTTCGCCCTGGTGAGCCTCGCGGGGGCGGCGTTCACCGTGCTCGACCGGCCGCTGCTGCTCGCGGCCGGCGGCGCGCTGGTGGTGGTTCAGGGCGCCGCCCTGGCGGTCCGGGGGCTGCTCGAGCCGGAGGCGGGGCTGTCGCTGACCACCTCCGCATCGCTACTGGTCGCCTACGCCACGGGCGTGCTTGTCGCCAGCGGCCTAATACTGGCTGGGGTCACCGTCGCCGTCGTCTCCACGCTGCTACTGGTGCTCAAGCGGGAACTCCACGACTTCGCCTGGGGGCTGAGCCGTGAGGAACTGCGCTCCGGTGTGGAGTTCGCCGTGCTCGCGTTCGTCGTCTATCCTGCGCTCCCGGCCGGAACGATGCCGGTGACCATTGGGGAGCTGACCGTGCGCGTCGAGCCGCGAGTGGCGTGGCTGCTGGTGGTGTCAGTGGCAGGTGTTGGGATGGTGAACTACGCGGTGGCGTCGGCTTACGGCGGTCGTGGCGTTGCCGTCACCGGATTCCTTGCCGGGCTCTCCTCCTCGACGGCTGTTGTCGGCTCGATGCTGGACTACGTGGGTCAGGCCGAGGACTCCCGCGCAGTGTCCTGTGCGGTCGCTGCCGTGTTGCTGGCCGACGCCGCGATGGCGCTGCGCAACCTCGCCATCGTGCTGGCGTTCACCCTTCCCGACCGCGCGCTGGTCGGCCTCGCGGCGCCGCTGGGTGCTGTTGTAGTCGGTAGTGTTGCCGTTGCGGCCGTCACCGCCGACTGGCGCGCCAGCACCCCCGTCGACCTCGACAGCCCGTTCTCCCTGCGGACCGTGCTCGGGTTCGGTCTGATGTTCGGGGCGGTGCTCGCCGCCGGAAGCGTCGCGACGGCCGCGTTCGGCGACAGCGGCTTCGTCGTCACGGCGGCGCTGTCAGGGCTGGTCTCCAGCGCCGGCGCCACCACCTCCGCCGTGGTGCTGTACCGCGGTGGCGCTGTTACCGCGAACACGGCTATCCTGGCCGTCACCGCTGCCACCGCTGCGAGCGTTTTAGTGAAGGCGGTCTTGGTGTTGCCCTCGACCTCCTCGTTCTCCCGGCGGGTGGCGCTGTGGAGTGGCGGCCTCGTCGCCGGCGCGACCGTGGCGTGGGCCGCGCTGGTCGCATAAGACTCACTCCACGAGTTCCCGGTAGGTCCCCGCGAAGGTCGTCCCCGTTGCAAGACAGGCCACCGCCACCTCCATCGCGTCCACCCCAACAGGGCCGTCGCTGCGGTCGACAGCGATCGTGTACTCCTCGCCAGCCACCCAGCCGGCGTCGTGGTTACGCCGGAGCACCTCGCCGAAGTAGCTCGCGAACGCGTGGGACTCGGAGACCACGGCCGCTTCCTCCACATCCGCAGCCCTGGTGACCCGCTCGTACTCCTCCTCGGCGATGTTATCGAGCCGTTCCAGCGACTCCGGGCTGAAATCCAGATCGTAGGCGGGCCAGTCCTCAGCCAGTTCGCGGGCGCGGGCGCTCAGGGGCTCCGTGTCGCCGCCGTGTTTGAAATCGACGGACACCGTGGTTCCGGATTCTGCTACGGCTGCCCCTATCTCCGCCGTCCCGTCTGACTCCCCGCTGTCTCCTCCCCCAATGAGGCGACGGATCGCCTCGAACAACCCCATTAGCGGCCTGACACCTCCCTGGCACTTAAACACCGGAACGCGGTTTCACCGCCTGTAAGCGCCCCTTGATCCCCGCGTCACGCGGCCGTCTGACGCGGGTGCGAGCGTTTTTGTTCTCCGGGCCGCAGTAATCGGTATGGGTAGCTTCGACCTCGACCTGCAGGCCGTCGAGACGGAACTCGACGAGGCCGTCGACGGGGACCGCAGCGTAGTGCTGGGTGTGTTGGACGGCACCACCCCGGCCAGCGAGTGGGTGACCGCCGTCGACAGCGGCCAGGTGCTGCTGTTGGACGTCGAGGGGGATCTCAACGAACTGGCCGCCGGCTTCGCTCGCGAGATACGCGACATGGGCGGCAACCTCGTCCATTTCCGGGGATTCCTGGTCGTCGCTCCGCCGGAAGTCCGCGTTGATAACTCACGACTGGAGTGATTACCCTGGGGTAAGCAGGTCCGTCTCGGCGCCACACCTCGTGCAGAACAGCCGGTAGGCCCGCTCCCCCTCATGATCGACGACCTCGTGGCGGCGGTCGGTGTCCTCCCCGCAGTCGGGACACTCCTCGACGACGACCGCTCGGTCGCTCCTCTTGGGGGCTCCAACGGCGAGGAACGCCACGGAATCCTCGCCGCCGTTGTACGCTCTGTTCGGCGCCCCGCTTGGGATGAAAAACGCCTCGCCCTGTTCGACGGTGACCGTTCCCGACGCAGTTTCGACGGCGAGCGTGCCGTGCTGGACGTAGAAGAGTTCCTCGTGGTCTGGGTGGTAGTGGTACCCCCATGGAGCCTGCTCGCCGGGCGCCAGCGTGTAAGCGTTTAATCCGAACGCCGTCGCCCCGACCGCCTCATCGATCTCTTTCTTCCGGCTGCTCGGGTTGGGAGCGTCCGGGAGCGCCGCGATCTTGACATGGCGGTACTGGGGTTCGGTGTCCTCCATGTCGGAACCAGAACCCCGCCCCTGAAAACGGCTCACCCCACCAGCGTTAGGTAGTGGCCGTCCGGATCCCGCAGCCGGACACCCCCTCCGACGCGCTTGACGGTCAGCGCCTCCTCCCGGACCCGATCGGCGGCGGCGGGCTCTCCGTACACACCCAAGTCCACGTGGACGCCGCCACGGGCGTCGGCCAGTCCGAGGTGTGGTTCCCAGAGCTCTATGTCTAAAGCCCCCGTCGTCAGGCGCACCCGCTCGCGACCACTCCCCCGGTCGACCGGCTCGAACCCCAAGTCAGTGTAGAACGATTCCGCGCGGGGGAGATCCTCTACCTCCAGCACCACTTCGAAGAGGCCGGTGATGCCGTTCTCGTCGCCGCGTTCGCCGATCTCTACGCAGTTGCCTTCGGTATCGTAGAAGTACAGCGAACGGGATTCCCCGAACTGGTGCTCAACGAGGTCGAACGACGCCGACAGCTGACCGTACCAGTCGTCGTAGTCGCCGGTCGCGAGTGCGTAGTGGGTGTGCAGCCCCCC
>CAZLOO010000132.1:0-6465 GCA_964561055.1 uncultured Halobacteriales archaeon | reverse complement strand
GTTCCTGCAGGACCACCTCCGGAGCTACCCGGAGACGGGGTTCGACGGCGCCTTCGAGTTCACCGACCGCGACGGTCGCCGCCTCGAGATACGGCCGGAGTCGGTGAACGAGGTGTAGCGTCGCCACTCCCGGGGGCGGCACACACGTTATGCCCGCAGCCGACGTGACTGTGGACATGCGCATCGGCATTATCGGCTCGGGCAACATCGGGAGTGTCGCCGCTGAACTGTTCGTCGATGCCGGCCACGAGGTCGCCGTCAGCAACTCCCGTGGGCCGGAGTCGTTGACCGGGATGGTCGCGGAACTGGGCCCGAACGCCCGCGCCGCGACCGTCAAGGAGGCTGCCCGGTTTGGTCCGGTCGTGCTGGAGGCGATCCCCTACGGCGCCTACAAAAGCCTCCCGGCGGCCGCGCTGGCCGACCGGACGGTGATCAGCGCGGCCAACTACTACCCCGAGCGCGACGGCGAAATCGATCTCGGCGGGCGCACTCAGACGGAGGTGGTCGCCGCCCACCTCGCAGAGTCGACGGTCGTGAAGGCGTTCAACACGATGTACTACGAGACCCTGCGGACGGAGGGGCGCCCGGATGCCCCGCTTGAGGAGCGATTGACGCTGTTCCTGGCCGGTGACGACCCCAACGCGAAGGCGACCGTGGCGGGGCTGATTGAGGCGGTCGGCTTCGCGCCGCTGGACGTCGGTTCGCTGGCCGACGGTCGTCTGATGGAGCCCGGCTCGGCCATCTACAACGAACCGATGACGCTCCCGGAGGCCCGCGAGGCGCTGGAGGCCGAGCGAAAGCAATAAAAACGCAGCGCCCCAAGTTGTAACTGAGGAAGTAACTAAACAAAAATGATAACTCTTTTCCGCCAGCGACAGCTATCGACAGAAGCCGGCGAGGAGAGCGCTCGCCGGTTGTAACGGCCGGACCGGGTGACGGACCACCAGCAGCAGCCACCACGAATGTCAGACAACGTATTTGACGACACGGCGGAGATCGGAGCAGCAACCGACGGCGACCTCGCGGGGACCGGCCTCGCGGAACTGGCCGGCAGCGAGGACGTCGGGAGTGTCGAGGGTACGTACGAGCACGACGACGCCGACCACTGCGAGGCGGGGTACGCTGGTAGAGTGATCCTCGGCATCGAGAGCGAGCAGGGCGTGCTCCTGTTGCGCCACGTCGAGCACTCGGCCGTCGTCCTCCCGAACGGCCTCGTCGAGGAGGGCGCGGACCACGTCGCCACTGCCTACGAGTTCGCGAGCGAGGCGCTCGGTCTCGACATCAGCGTGACCGGGGTCGAGCGGATCCGATCGATAGAGCACACCGTTGACGGGGAGCCGGTCGACCACACCACCCACGTCGTCCTCGGAGCGACCGTCACCGGGGGCAGCCTGGACGTCCACGACGACGACTGGAC
This sequence comes from uncultured Halobacteriales archaeon, assembly GCA_964561055.1. Lineage (GTDB taxonomy): Archaea > Halobacteriota > Halobacteria > Halobacteriales > Haloarculaceae > CAZLOO01. The sequence goes on along the minus strand of CAZLOO010000132.1, from coordinate 5,048 downwards.
CGGGGAGTGGGTCGAGGCCCTCCCCGAGGGAGACATGCGGGGTGACACTCTCGACGACGCGCGGCTGTTCCTCTAGCCCCGCGAGCCATCCGCCGAGACCCGGAGCCGCCGGACGGCTTCTCCGACCCACGCCGGGCGGGGCACCTCCGTGCGCCCGAGGTCGGTGAACGCAGCCCGCTCGGTCACCCGGACGGTCGTGCCGTCTACAGTACCCGTGTATGACAACCGGTACTCCCGCACGACGCCCTCGCTGTCGATGCGGGCGACGAAGGTGACGTTGCGGAGGTCCGCGACCGGGTCGGTGAGATCGACCCCCGTGACCCCGGCCGCGCGGAGGACGATCCCGTCGCCGGTGTCGCGCATGGCGGTCGGCTCCAGCGTAGAGAACAGCAGATAGAGCCTGTCGAATCGGGTTACTGGACCGATGTCGGGGCGCTCCCTGCCGTAGCGGGTCTCCTCGTCGGTCGTGATCGCCTCGACGCCCAGGGAGCCGTTCCCCCAGCGCTCGTAACGGCCAGACCCTGGGCCTGCCGTCCACGGCACCTCCCCCCGGTAGCGCTCGTCGAGGTAGTACCGCTCGCTGCCGGCGAACAGCGCCGTCGTCCGGTTGCGCCGGAGGGTACCGTTGGCGAACCGCTCGACCCGGCGCTCGCGGAGGGTCAGCGACCGGTCACGGAGCGTGGCGGTGTGGTTCTCCAGCAGCGCGAGCGTCCGGACGTCGCCGGTGGCGGTCACCCCGGGGGGCCGCTCGTCGGGCACCGCTGCCGGCGTCGGCCCCAGGCCGTCAGGCGTGACGAGGCCGTTACAGCCTCCGAGCGCGACCAGCAGGAAGACCGCCGCGAGCGCCACGCGGGAGGGCATCACCCGGGCAAGGGGTCCCCATGGGATTGAGCGTTCCGTTCGCCTGACACGCCTGGTCAGTCAGCGCCCTCCAGTTCCCGGTAGTAGCGCCACTTCGCGTACCCCGTGGAGTAGGAGGGAGGTGCCCGGTCGAGTGCTGCCCGCAGCTCCTGTAGTGAGTCGATTCCCATCTCGCGGGCCTCCTTGACGACCGTTTCCGGGCCGCGGTCGTCCGTCCAGTCGAACTCCTCGGCGAGGACGTCGGTCCAGTTGTCTGCCATATCGAGTGGTACCGTGACCGGCCTGGAAACAGTTTCGCCGTTTCCCTTTGCAAGCACGGCTCCGGGCTGATTTACGCTCTGAGAGTGGTATGAGACCCATGCTAGCGTCATTTCTCTATATCGGCACGCCCGGCCACGCCGCCGGCTCCGAACCACAGGGCCAGAGGTGGTTGGCTCCGCGCGCCCCGAGCGACTGTCGCGCTGATCGCCGTCGTCTTCCTGTGCGCCGGCACAGTGAGGGCTGTCCCGCTGGTCGTCGAACTCCTGGTCACCGGCGATATGATCGCCGACTCCCGCTACGGCCTCGTGGGCGTCGTCGTGACGATGCTGGGCTACGTGACCCTGGGGTGCGGCTACGCTCGGCGGTACCTCGGCAGGCTGCCAGCCCGCGTGCCGAGTACCCACGGTCTCGGCTTGGTGCTGGGCACGACACTGGTCGCCCTGGCGCTGGGTCTCGCCGGCCTGCTGACCCCAGCCGACGTTGAGATCGCCTCCCTGTGCCTGTTCGAGCCGTACACCGACTACCGGCTTTTCTGCTGGCGCTGGCCGGTGTCGCGCTGCTGGTGAACGGTCCCGCCGGCGAGATACTGCTCCGCGGCGGCGTCTATGACCGATTCCGCCGCGGTTAGCCGGTGAGTCGCTCCAACCCGTCGTAAACGTACACCAGCGGCTTGTGTGGCTCCGTGATGTCCGCGACGCTCCTCCCGACGGTCCTGCTGTCAGACAGCTCCTCGCCGAACCCGATACCCTTCACCGTTGCGCCCGGCGAGCGCAGGCACCACCTCTCTGGCGTGGGTCGTGTCGATCCTGCCGGCGCCCGGGGCTTCTCTGAGCCCGGCGTGCCAGCGGTCGGTCATGACGGCCCCGAGAACACGGCGATTGACAACTCCCCCGCCAACGGCACGACGGTCCTCTCGGCACAGGCGGGAGCTGCCGTACGGGCTCGATAGCCTGGAGGCCTGCCATCAGTACAGCACGTACAGCAGAAGATAGACGACGATGCCGAGCGCAAAGGAGGTCATCCACAGCGGCGCCACCACCCGTCCCACGCGGGGGTGGGAGCTGGCACGGAGCTCCTCGACCGGCCGGGTCAGCGCCAGGAGAACCACGTAGTACAGAAGCGGGATGCACACCACCGCCAGCAGAATATGCACCGCCAGCAAGGGAAGATAGACGAACCGCTCGATGACCACGGGGCCGGTGAACGGCGTCGGTCCCTCGATAGACACCTTGTACAGGTACAGGACGAGGAAGCCGGCGAATAGGGCGACGCCGGCCCCCATCGCGGCCCGGTGGCGGCCCACATCGCCCTGGCGGATCCAGTACCAGCCCAGCCCGATGGTCGGTACGGCCAGCGCACTGAGGGTGGCGTTGACATGGGGGACGGCGGCCACTACCGCCGGCGAGACGGGGACCAGCCCCGACGGGAGCCGCCCAAGGACAGCGCCGAACACCAGCGCCAGCGACACCACTGATAAGAGCGCCGTCAGTTCGGGCACGCGCCGGTCGAGCCGGAGCATGGCCGCTGTTGGCGGGCGCCGGTCGAAAAGCTTCGCTTCCCCGGCGAGCGGACTGGCGGGCTCACCTAGACAATCAGCGTAATACGCCTGGCGCTTCTCCCTCCATCATGCACCGCGACGATGTCCGCCGGGCGTGGGAAGACGTCTCGGCGGCGTACGCCCGCAACCGCGACCCAACCGGCTCGGACGCCGACCTGATTGAGGACCTACTGGACGAACTCTCAGACGGTGCCCAGGTGCTTGACGTCGGCTGTGGCGACGGCGCCCGCACGCTGGCCAACCTACCGGCTGGCAGCGTTGGGCTGGACTTCTCACGCCGTGGACTGGAGCTGGCGGCGAACACGGTCCCCGAGGCGCGGCTGGTCCAGGGCGACATGGTGGCGCTGCCGCTGGCAGCCGATAGCGTCGATGCGGTGACGGCCTACCACGCCGTGTTCCACGTCGCCCGCGAGCACCACCCCGCCGTGTATGAAGAGTTCGCCCGCGTGCTCCGTCCGGGAGGTCGCCTGCTGATGACGCTGCCCGGCGGGCGCTTCGAGACGGTCCGGCAGGGGTGGATGGGCGGGTCGATGTTCTTCTCGGCGCCTGGCCGCGAGCGTACCCTCGAACAGCTCCGGGCCGCGGGCTTCGGGGAACTGCGAACGACGATGGCGAACGACCCGCTGGGGAGCAACACGGAATTCGTGTTCGCGCGGTTGGGGTGACGGCCCGCCCGGACGGGTGCTACGCCGGGCCGGGCGTCTCGAGGACGGTGCTCTCCTCGGCGAACATGAACTCCGGAAGGCTGATTTCCGCGGGGTCGTACTCCGTACCGGGCACCTGATCGTGGAGGCGGGCCACGACATCCCCGCGCTCGTTCACCTTCGCAGGGCGGTCATGGATCGGCAGGACGAAGTCGCCGTCGTTCAGCGTCTGCTTGACAGCGGTCTTCTCCTGGCGCTTGCTCGTGCCGTGGTTGCCGGTCGGCGCCGGCTCCTTCACCCCGATCCGGCCGGAGTTGGCGGGGGGGTGGGGCTGCTGGATCTGGTCGTGGATGTCGTAGATGACGTCGCCGCAGATGACGGCGGTGCCCTCGTCGGTCTCGACGTGAATGTTCATCGACCCCTCCGTGTGACCGCCGGCTGCGTGGCAGGTCACTCCTGGGATGATCGTCTCCGGGCCGTCATCGAGGTCAAGCAGCGCGAGCGCCTCGTCCTCGTGGAGCCGGTCGACGAGGTGCTTGATGTCCTCGGGCGGATACTGCTTGCCCATGATTCCCGAGACGGAGTACTCCATCTCCTGGCGGTTGAGCGCCACCGTGGTGCTCATCGGGAACAGGTCGTCCTGTCCGCCGTGGTCGATGTGCATGTGGGTGTGGAGTATCCACCCGATGTCCTCGAGGTCGTAGCCGTGCTGGCCGAGTTGGGCCTCCAGCTCCATCTCCGGGGGCCGGTAGCCCTCCATACCGAGTCGCTGCATGATGTCTTCCTCTCGGAAGCCCGTGTCCACGAGGATCGGCTCCTCGCCGCCCTCGATGAGAAACGCGTTAGTCGGCACGGGAACCTCGTGTCCGGGGTCACGACCCAGGACGAGAAAGCTCGATTCGAGCGTGATGTCGCCGGTGTCCAGTACCTGAATTTCGAGTGTCATTAGGGGTCACCCGCTCAATCATGATAGTTAGTGATGGTTACGCTTCGGGTGTTTCCCACCAGGTGAGATACCGACCAGGGCACTGGCGGTCGAACGTGTCGGGCGCCCTCGCGGTCCGGTACCGCCGTCTGCCTTCGCAGCAGAGCCGGGTTATACAAAGTGCGAGGCGAAACCCCACGGCTTGAGCCGTGGGATGAAGCCGACAACTGGGAGACTCACCATGCTACGGCGGCAGGCTGACTCCTCAGCGTTTAAAAGACACCAGTTCTACGTATAAGATATGGAAGTGCGGCGTACCGTCCCCGTTGCGCTCAACGTGGACAGTGACGATGCCGCACTTCTTGAAGACACGGTAGACACGTTCTTGTGGTCAGCACAATACGTCGTTGACCACGCTTTCCACGGCGAGTACGTCACCACCAGCAAAACCACACTGGACGACGAAACCTACGACGACGTGCGCGAGCAAACGAACGGCTTCAACGGTGGACTCGTCCAAGCCGCTCGGAACAAGGCCGCTGAAGCCTGCAAAAGCGTCGTCGCACGCTGGAAACAAGGCAAGACGGCATCGAAGCCACGGTTCACCAGCCCGCACGTCGTCTACGACCACCGCACCGCCACGTTCCACGACGACTACGTGAGCCTCGCCACCACGGACGGCAGGATTGAAGCCGACTACGTACTGCCCGACGAGGAGAGCGATACACCGCACTCGGAATACCTGTTTTCCGACGAGTATGAGACGACGGGTGCGGAACTACACCTCCAAGACGGCGAC
>CAZLOO010000131.1:4192-6476 GCA_964561055.1 uncultured Halobacteriales archaeon | reverse complement strand
CAGGTCCTCGACCATCAGGTTCGGGGTAACGGAGTTGACTGTCATCGTCTATCGTGCTGTTCACTACCGACTGTCAAAACAGTTGTGAGCACCGCGGGCTACCCGCCGTTGACGGTGAACCGCGCCTCCTCACCCCCGAACCGGGCCGGAGTGATCGCGTCATGGTGCTCCGTCGGGTCGCCGTCCAGCAGCTGTCGGGCAACGACGTCCCCCAGGGCGGGCGCGAGTTGAACGCCGGCGGCGTGAAGCGCCACTACCGACAGCCCTGGCCTGGCGGTCCACCCGGCGATCGGCCGGCCATCGGGCGTCCGCGAGAGGGGGGCGCCGTCGGTCGCAACCACCGTCCCGCCCGACAGCGGTGGGAGCAGCCGGTCGGCGGTCTCACGGAAAGCGGTCGCCACTCCCTCGGGGAGTTCATCCGTCGACAGCTCCCGGGGGTCGGCGACCCCGCGGTCGTAGTACTCCCCGACGTCCCCGGTCGGGCCGGTGCGGTAGGCGACCGCCCGGCCGCCGTCGGCGCCGCGGAAGCCGACCGCCGATTCGTGGTGGTCGAGCTTCGGGAGCCGCGTGGACAGCGGCCGGACCGGCTCGACGGTCGCCCGATAGCCGGCGGTGTATCGGGTCGGCAGGTCGATGCCAGCCCACTCGGCCACCCGCGGCGTGGAGGCGCCGGCCGCGCTGACGACAGCCGCCGCGGGCACCTGCTGGCCGTCCGCGATGACCCCGGTCACGCGGTCGCCGTCCGCGAGCAGGCCGGTCACCTCGGCGCCTCGCTCGACGCTGGTGCCGGCCGCACGGGCGCGCTCGGCCATCCGCCGAACCAGCGCCTCGGCGTCGAAGTAGCCCAGGTACGGCCGGTACAGCGCCCCCGTCAGCTCCCCGACCGACAGGTCTGGACACGGCACCGTCCGGCACAGCGCCGCCGGGGAAAGGTACTCGGCGGCCTGGGTGGCTGGGACATCCGTCGTCGCCGCCGCTCGGAGCTCCGCGGCGCCGTCGTCGGTGGTTGCCACCTCCAACTGGCCGACCAGCTCGAACCGGGCCGATCGGTCCGAGTCCGCCAGCAGCCGGTTGTAGTAGCGCATGCTGTAGCGCTTCATCCGGTGCAGCGGGTCCTCCTTGTCGGCGGGCGGGGTGACCCGCCAGGTCGCCAGCGAGGCGCCGGTGGTCTCGGCGGCCAGACCGGCGTTGCGCTCGAACAGCCGGACCGGTCGATCGGCCCGTTCGGAGAGGTGGGCCGCGATGCTCGTCCCCACGATGCCGCCCCCGATGACGACCAGGGGCTCGGACTCGGCCATGTCTCGCGCTCCCGGCACTGGTATATAAGCGTTCGCCCGTTCGCCCCGGGCCGGGTGGTGGTCTCGGCTCAGAACTGCCGGTTGAAGTTCTCCGCCTCCCACTCCGTTGCGGTCGAACTCGCCTCGTTCCACTCGTCACGCTTCACGGCGAGATACGCTTCATGGAGGGTCTCGCCCATCGCCGCGGCGAGTACGCTGTCCTCCTCCAGCGCGTCCAGCGCCTCTCCCAGGGTCTCGGGGAACCGCTCGATACCGCGCTCCTCGCGCTCGGCGGGCGACAGCGCGCCGGGGTCCTGTTCGACCGGCTCGCCGGGATCCAGCCCCCGCTCGATGCCGTCCTGGCCGGCCGCCAGCAGGCCCAGCAGCGCGAGATACGGGTTGGCAGTGTTGTCCGCGGCCTTCAGCTCGATGCGGGTGGTGGACTCGGGGTCGTTCCACTGCGAGGAAGGAACTCGCACCATCGCCTCCCGGTTGTCCAGTCCCCAGGCGGTGTACGCGGAGGCCCACATGTGGGGCTGGAGGCGCTTGTAGGACACCACCGACGGCGCGGTGAGCGCCAGTAGTGCCGGGGCGTGCTCGAGCACGCCGGCGACGAACTGCCGGCAGGTATCCGAGATGCCGTACGCGGAGTCGTCGCTGTCGTCGTAGAAGACGTTAGTCTCGCCGTCCCACAGCGACAGGTGGATGTGACAGCCGCTGCCCGGCCCATCAGGGTACGGCTTCGGCGAGAACGTCGCCGTCAGGCCGTGCTTGCGGGCGATCGCCTTCACCGTCTGCTTGTAGGCGACCTGCTCGTCGGGGGCGCGCATCCCGCGGCTGTGCTCGATGATCAGCTCCTGCTGACCGGGGCCGTACTCCGCGTAGTACCGTGCCAGCGACATCCCCTGGGCCTCCAGGGCGTCGATCATGTCGGTTATCACGTCGTGGGCGTTCTGCATCCCGTCGTCGGTGAACACCAGCGACTCGTCGAACGGCTCCAGCCCCTC
>CAZLOO010000131.1:0-4092 GCA_964561055.1 uncultured Halobacteriales archaeon | reverse complement strand
TCTGCATCCCGTCGTCGGTGAACACCAGCGACTCGTCGAACGGCTCCAGCCCCTCTTCCCCCTCGCGGGTGAGGTAGAACTCGCTCTCGAAGGACGTGCTCGGGGTGTACTCGAAGTCGGCGAGGAAGTCCCCGAGCACCGTGCGGGCGTCCGCACCCCAGCGCTCCCTGTCGACGGTGTACTTGTCGACCATCATCGCCGCCGTCCGGTCGGCGTACGGCAGCACTTGGAACGTCTCCGGGTCCGGAACGAGCCGCGCCTCCCCGGCGGCGCCGAAGGGACTCCCGGCGGCCGGCCGGTCCAACGAGGTGAACGCCTGGATGATCTGGGCCATGTTCACCCCGCTCTCCAGCACCTCGTCGATATCGTCCGCATCGACCGTCCGGCCGCGGACGATACCGGCGTTATCCACGTGCCGAAGCCGGACAAAGTCGACGTCTTCCCGACCACACCGTTCGATAACGGCTGCCCTGTCCGTCATACGCCGCCGTTCTGACGGATTCCGTATCAATGTTGGGTGCTCATACGACCGTCCCGCCCGGGCGGTGATGGCAGACGCCGGTTAGTCGACGGATTCCACTGGTCGGACATTGCTGTCGCCAGCGACTACTCCCGCCGCGTTCCGCGGTAGCCCAGCAGCGTCTCGTGGCCGTCGCCGGACATCAGCATCGGCCAGAACGGCCGCTCGGCGAGCAGTTCTTCGCCGTCGCGGGTCGCGTAGGCCTCCCCCTCCTCGACCCGCCGGAAGTTCTCACCGAGGAATCGGTACTCCGCGCCCGGCTCCTTCTCGACGGTGTCGAACACGTCGTACACCGCCGTCGGCGTCGGATCGGGATCGTCCGGCAGGACGTCCGCCCACCGGAGGAAGTCGAGCATGCAGTCGTAGGCGTACGCCGCGGCGGCGTCGGTCCCCTGTTCGCCGGCCTCGATATCGACGAACCAGGGCAGGTCCACACAGCGCCGGCCGCTGGAGACGGCGGTGGTGTCCATCACGTGCTCGATCGGACCCATCGCCTCGAAGGCGGCCCGCTTGCGCGGGTCCAGGTTCGACACCGCGCCGAACGGCCGATCGTAGGACACCGTCGAGTGGATACCCAGCCCGGTGCAGCCGGTCACGGCCTCGAAGAAGTCGTGTGCCAGGCGGCGCTCGTACGCCTCCGCAGTCGGGTCACCCGGGAGGGCGCGGTTGACGTCGGTGTCCACGTACCGGATTCCCCGCTCCAGCGCCGGCTCGTTGACGATGAGTAGCTTCACGGGCCGCTGGACGTCGTCGCGGCGCTCCTCGATGAACCGCTCTATCGCTCTCGCGCCACAGGGCTCGTCCCCGTGGACGGCGCCGGCCACGACCACGTCCGGGTCGCCGGCGCCGAGCGTCCTGACGCGCATACCAACCTCGCGGCCGTGCGCCGCAAAAGGCTTCGCCTACCGCGAGCCCGAACCGAAAGCGCTACCCGGGGCCACTACCGCGTGGCCTGCTCGATGACGAGGGAGTTCCACGCGGAGGGAGAGTCTTACCCCGTTAGCCACTCCGTCCCCGGACCCTCGGGGTCGTGGGAAGGGATCACCTCGTCGGCCGCCGCGGTCAGGCGCTCGGCGGAGGCGTACCACTGGCGGACGTCCATCGTCCCCGGCGGGGCGAACCGGCTGTTCGGCCCCCCCTCGAGGTTCGCGTACAGCGGGAACACGTCGATCGCCAGCCCGTAGGTGGTCCCGCCGTGCTCGGCCAGCACGGACCAGTGGCCCGGCGCGTGGCCGGGGGTCTCCAGCAGTTCCAGCCCCGGCGCGACGCCGTGGTCGCTCTCCCGGATGGAAAGCGACGGGCCCAGCCAGGACGGCTCGTAACCGGCCGTCGGCGAGAGGAACGCGCCGGTGTGGATATCAAGCGGCGCACACGCGTACTCGACGGCCTCGCGGTGGACCAGTATCTCCGTCTCCTCGGGGAAGACGTCCGTGTTGCCCGCGTGGTCCCAGTGGAGATGTGTCAGGACGACCGTGTCCACCTCCTCCGGGGGGACCGCCTCCTCGCCCAGCAGGTCGACGAACGACCGGTCTGCGCGGGGCTCGAACGCTGGCTGGCGCTCCCGAACCAGTTCGGGGTCCGGGAACCCCGTGTCCACGAGCACGTTCCGTTCGCCGTCGGTGAGGTAGTACACCGTCGAGGGGATCCACACGTCCTCGCCCGGCCGCGAGGGGAGGACGACCGAGCGGTCACACCGTAGTTCCCCGCGGATCAGCGACCTGATTCGCCAGTCGGTCATGCCACGGCTCCGGGGTGGACGATACAAAAGCGTGGGGCGCTCAGTCCGTCGCCGGGGCGTAAGGGTGAGGCGGGAGGCGGAGTTCCTCCAGGTCCGGGAGGTGTTTCACGTTGTACACGATCTTCGCGCTCCCGGTCACCGGCGCGCCGACACAGGACAGCCGGATACCTCGCTCGACGAGGTCCTCGGGGAGAATGTGGTCCACCGGCTGGGAGAGCTCTCCCTCGAGAACCGCCACCGCGCAGTTCGCGCAGGCGCCGCCCCGACAGGAGTAGGGCCACGCGAAGCCGTTGCGCTCGGCGGCCTCCAGCAGCGACTCCCGCTCCTCAACGGTGATGGTGCCGTAGTCCTCCTCGTCGAGGCCAGCGGTCGCCGCCGTCCGGAACAGCTCTTCGTCGTCCAGCGACCAGCCGTGGTCCTCGACGGCGGCGTAATTGAGGTACTCGACGGTCGGTTCCGGCTCCTCGGGATCGGATTCGGGATCCGGCTCCCATTCGGGCGTTCCACCCGAAGCGGATTCCTGCGTGTCGGGCTCGGGCTCCGGCTCGGGTATCTCCCCGTCAGCGTCGGCGCGGATGCGCTCGTAGGCGCGCTGGACTGCCTGGAACTCGGCAGTCGAGCCACCCTGATCCGGGTGGGTCTCTTTCACCCGCTGCCGGTAGGCCGCGACCAGCTCCTCGTCGTCCGCATCGGGGTCCACACCGAGAACGTCGAACGGGGAAGCCACACCTTGGATAGGGTGGCGGGCGATTAAATTCCTTCCAAAACAGTGGGGATCGCCGGTCGCGGTCAGCGTCGCCGCGGGACCAGCCGCGCCACCGCGAGCGTCAGCGGAACCGCGACGACCACGTGGAGGCCGACCAGCCACAGTTGACCTGTGGTGCCGACGCCGAGGTCGGGGGCGGCGGTGACGACAGCCGCCAGCGACAGCACGAACACCGCCACGGCGGCCGCCAGGAACGTCCGGACGGGCCGGTCGGTGAATCGGGCGGCGCCGGCGTAGGCCAGTGCGGCGCCGACACCGGCGAACATCACCGAGCTGATAACTTCCGTGACCCCGAACGGGGCCAGCGCTGCCAGCCCGGGCTCGGTGCCGACTGCGACCGCCCGGAGCACAAGCGCGAGCACCGCCGCGACGGCCGTGCCGGCCGCCGTTCGGGCCGCCAGCGACCGGGCGCTGTCGGGCGCCGTCGCCTCGACGACAGCCGCCTCGGTATCGGTCGTGCCGACTGATTGTTCTGTCATAGTTATCTACCGTCAAGAGGGGTCGACAGGGTTTAACGTTGTCTCCAAAGGGTCAGAACTTCTCGCAAGTTGCCGTCCGCACGGCCACCTCCACCAGCGGCTGGAAGCCGTACGCCTCCGTCTCGTCGGCGGCACCGTACTTCGTGAAAATCCGGTCGCGAGCCCGCTCGACCCGGTCGCGGTCCTCAATGACCGTGGCGGTACCCAGCAGCGTAACCGTCCAGTGGACCCGCTGTTCGGTGGCCCTCTCGATGGAGAGTGCGACCCGCGGGTTCGCACGGATGTTCCGGAGCTTCCGGCCCCCAGTGACGAGCGAGACGGTGTCGTCCTCGTAGACGTACCACACCGGTGCGACGTGGGGGCGGTCGTCGACACTGGTCGCCAGATGCGCGCTCAGCCGGGCGTCCGCTATCAGGTCCTCGACCGCCTCGGGGACGCTCATACCCACCGGTCGGGCCGGCGTGGCATAAGCCCTCCTGGGAAGCCCTAGAATCTCCTGAAAGACAGTAATACGTCATGAACGATAATGCAAAATTCGCGGCGTCGCTCGCATACATACCCCAGTAAGGCGTCCCCACACCTGTGATGG
>CAZLOO010000130.1:0-6526 GCA_964561055.1 uncultured Halobacteriales archaeon | reverse complement strand
CCCAGCCCGCAGTAAGGAGCCGTGACCGACTGGGCGACGTTCGCGGGGCTCACCGCCGTCGCCCTGTTCGCTCTTCTCGCGCTGGCCCGTGCCTCCTCCGGCACTGTGCCCGATCCAGAGGACAGTGACGACGCTCCCGTCCCGCCGAGGGACGCGGGCTCCGGGTCTTCCCCTAAAGTATCGGACGAGACACCCCTGGGCCCGCTCGACGCCGACATCGACGACCAGGGGCCGGGTCCGGAGGGGGAGCTCGGAACGGCCCCGTCCCCCGGTGACAAGGTGGATCCGATAACGGGCGTCGACCTCTCGGGCGGCCCTTCGACCGGCGTGTTGCTGTTGAACGTCGCCGTCTCGCAAGCGGTGTTCGGCGTGCTCGTACTCGGCGCCGCTTGGTACACGGAGGTGCCTGCGGGGGCGCTCGGCATCGCCGCCGGGCTCTCCGACGCGCTCCCGGCGGTCGGGGTCGGCGCCGTCCTCGGGCTCGTCCTGTACGCTGCCAACGCGGGCGTAGCCGCCGTGGCGGGCGCCGCCGGAATCGAGTTCGACAGCGGCCTCCGCGAGCTCCTCACCCCGGAGACGCCCGCCGGGTGGGTGCTGCTGCTGGGGGTCGTGCTCCCGATTATCGCGATTGTCGAGGAGTTACTGTTCCGCGGAGCGCTGGTGGGCGCGCTGTCGGTCGGCTTCGGCGTGTCGCCGTGGCTGCTGGCGGCCGCCTCCTCCGGGGTATTCGCGCTCGGTCACGGCGCCCAAGGCCGGGCCGGCATCGCCGTCACTGGGCTGCTCGGATTCGCGCTGGCAGCGGCGTTCGTCATGAGCGGAAGCCTGCTGACGGTGGTGGTGGCCCACTACGTCGTCAATGCCACGGAGTTCGTCGCCGGCGGCTGGCTCGGCGTGGAGTGGAACTGACGCCGGCTACTCCTGGGCGTCCTGGACCGCCCGCCACACGGTCTCCGCGGTGAGTGGCATGTCGATATGATCGACGCCGAATGGGCGGAGGGCGTCGGTAACGGCGTTGACGACCGCCTGTGGGGCGGCGATGGTGCCGGCTTCGCCGACCCCTTTGACCCCGAGCGGGTTGTGCGGGCAAGGGGTGACTGTACTATCGGTCTCCATTTCCGGCACCTGGACGCTCTTCGGGACGGCGTAGTCCTGCATCGACCCTGTGGCAAGGTTGCCGCTGTCGTCGTACTGGGCGCCCTCGTACAGCGCCTGTCCCAGACCCTGGGCGGTGGCGCCGTGGACCTGTCCCTCGACTATCATTGGGTTGATCTGCTCGCCGCAATCGTCGACAGCGACGTAGTCCAACAGCTCTACCTCGCCGGTTTCAGGCTCGACCTCGACGGTGACGACGTGGGTGCCGAACGGGAACACCAGATTCTCGGGGTCGTAAAAACTGGTCGCCTCCAGCCCGGCCTCCATCTCCTCGGGGAGGTCGTGGGCGAGATACGCCTGCTGGGCAACCTCCTGGATGGATAGCGAACGATCGGGCGCGCCCCTGACGGCGAACTCCCCGCTCTCGAACTCGATATCCTCCTCGCTGGCTTCGAGCTGGTGGGCGGCGATCCGGCGGGCCTTCTCGATGACGTTGCGCGCGCTGGAGACCAGCGCGCTGCCACCCACCGTGGCTGACCGGGAGCCGTACGTTCCCATCCCCATCGGTATCTCGTCCGTGTCGCCCTCGATGACGTCGATGTCGTCCATATCGACGCCGAGCTCGTCCGCGAGTATCTGCGCGTAGGTGGTCTCGTGACCCTGGCCATGGCCGGAGGTGCCACAGTAGGCGGTGACGCTCCCGGAGGGGTGGAACCGGACCACCCCGGACTCCCACAGCCCGAGTTGGCCGCCGATGTCCCCGACGACCTCCGAGGGGCCGTAGCCACAGGACTCCACGTAGCTGGAGAGCCCGATGCCGAGATACCGACCTTCCTCGCGGGCCTCAACCTGGCGCTCGCGGAACGACTCGTAGCCAGCGTGCTCGAGCGCCCTGTCAAGCGCCCGCTCGTAGTCACCGCTATCGTACACGAAGCCGGTCGGTGACTCGTGCGGAAACGCACCGCGCTGGACGAAGTTGCGCCGGCGGAACTCCGCGGGGTCCATTCCGAGCTCGCGGGCCGCCAGGGTGGCTAGTCGCTCAACCACGTAGGAGGCCTCCGGCCGACCAGCCCCGCGATATGGCTCGGTAGGGACGGCGGTGGTGAACACCTCCGTCACTTCGCAGTGCATCGCCTCGATGTCGTAGGCGCCGGGCAGCATCGGTGCGTAGCCGTGAGTGGGGTTGAGCGCGCCGAACGTGGAGAGATACCCCCCGATGTCGCCATACGTCTTCACCCGGAGCGCGAGTGCGGTGCCGTCCTCGGTCACGGCCATCTCGGCGGTCGTCTCATGACCACGGCCGTGGCCATCGGAGATGTACGCCTCCGAGCGGGTGGCCTGCCACTTGACCGGCCGGCCGAGGTGCTCGGCACACCACACCGTCATCGCCTCGTCGGGGTGGGCGGAGTCCTTGCTCCCAAAGCCGCCGCCGACCTCCGGGGCTATCACCCGGAGTTCCTGCTCGCGGAGAGCGAGCATCTCTCCAAAGTAGCGCCGGTGGAGATGTGGGCACTGGCTTGACACGTGTACGACCGTCTTCTCGCTCGCGCCGCCTGGCTCCGCGAGGACGGCGCGGGGCTCCATCGCGTTAGGGATGAGTCGTTGGTTGGTCAGTTCCACCTCAACGGTATGATCGGCTCGCTCGAACGCCGCCTCCGTCGCCTCGCTGTCGCCGATTTCCCACTCCGCGGCGACGTTGTCCGGCGCCGCCTCGTGGAGCGTGGGCGCATCGTCATCGACGGCGGCCCGAGGATCGGTGACCGCATCCAGGCGCTCGTACTCCACGTCGATCAGCCCAATTGCGTCCCGCGCCCGGTATCGGTCCTCCGCGACGACCGCGGCGATCGGCTGCCCCTGGTAGCGCACTCGATCGCGGGCAAGCATCGGGTACGGCGGCGTCGCCAGGCCAGGGAGCAGCCAGATAGGCTGTAGCTCGCCGGGAGCGTCCGACCGGTCTACGTCGGCGGACGTGTACACTCCAAGCACGCCCTCGGCGGCCTCCGCGGCGCTCGTGTCGATGCTCTCGACCCGTGCGTGAGCGTACTGGCTGCGCAACAGCGCCATGTGAGCAGCCCCGGACGGCTGGATATCATCGGTATACTCTGCTTCGCCGGTGATCAGCGACGGGTCCTCACGACGCCGCACTGGCGATCCCACTCGGCGCTGTTCGCGCCGGGGATCTGCGCCCGGCTCGGGGTCTGTGTCTCGCTCCTCGGTCGCCACGGTCAGTTCCCCCCCGACAGGTAGCGGTTCCAGACTGACGGTACGCGATGTGTGTTGACGACTGGCACAATTGCGGGGCCGTACTACCGATGTAAAAGGTTTGCTTCCGCGGGCGTCAGACCGTCCGGAAGGAGTAGTCCAGCGCGGACGCCGAATGGGTGAGCGACCCCATTGAGACGATATCCACCCCGGTCGCAGCGTAGTCCGCGACCGTCTCCATCGTGATGCCGCCGGAGGCCTCTAGCAGCACGCCCGGGTCGGTCTCGCGGGCCGCGGCGACGGCATCCGCGGTCTCGACGGGGCTCATGTTGTCAAATAGGACAATGTCCGCGGCCGTGCTGGCCGCTCGCCCGGCGTCCGCGGGATCGTCTATCTCGACCTCAACCTTTGTCGCGAAGGAGGCCCGCTCACGGAACCGCTCGACGGCCGCCTCCAGGCCCATCTCGGCGACGTGGTTATCCTTCACCATCACCATTCCCGAGAGGTCCAGCCGGTGGGTGTCCCCCCCGCCGGCGGCGATGGCGCGCTTCTCGATGCCGCGCAGGCCAGGGGTGGTCTTCCGGGTGCCGGCCACGCGGGCGTCCCCGCCCTCATGGGCGGCCTCGACCGCCCGTCTCGTTCTCGTCGCCACCCCGGATGCGTGGCCGGCGATGTTAACCGCGACCCGCTCGCCGCGCAGCGTCTCGCGGGCCGGTCCTTCGGTCCGGAGGAGGACGTCCCCCGGTTCGACGGCGTCCCCTGCCGCGACGGTCGCGATTGCGTCTACGCCGAGGTAGTCGAACACCGCGACCGCGGCGTCGAGACCGGCCGCGACGCCGGACTCCTTCGCCAATAGCCGCCCGGCCGTCTCCCCTGGGACGTCGTTCGTTACATCGCGGTGGCCGATGTCCTCGCGGAGCCAGGCCTCGACAGTCCCGTTTGTCAGCATCCTTCCTCCGTCGCCAGCGGATGTCGAGCGATCATGAAATTGTCTGATGAACGGTCTCCCGAACCGATAGCCTTTCGTCTTCAGTTTCGGGCGTAGACGATTTCGCCGTCTACGACCGTGCGGCGGACATCGATACCCGCGATGGCGTCCTCGGGGACCTCCCATGGGGAGTCGGCGAGCACGGTCAGATCGGCGCGTTTGCCTGGTTCGACGGTGCCCAGGTCGTCCTCCTCGCCGGCGGCGTAGGCGCCCCCGCGGGTGTACGCCCGGAGCGCCGCGGTGACGGTGAGCCGCTGGCCGGCGGCCGGGGCGGTAACGGCCTGCTCGACACCAAACAGGGGGTCGAGCGGCATGCAGTCGCTACCGAACGCCAGCGGGACACCTGCCGCCAGGAGGTCGGCGTAGCGGTTGGTGCGAGCCGCCCGATCGCCCAGCCGCGCCTCGTAGAGCCCGTCCTCGCGGGCCCACTTCAGGAAGTTCGGCTGGACAGAGGCGACGGCTCCGACTTCCGCGAACCGCTCGATGGCGTCGTCGTCGAGCAGTTCGGCGTGCTCGATGCGGTGGCGCCGGTCGCCGGCCCCGGCGTAGGCGTCTAACGTGGCCTCGATCGCGGCGTCGCCGATGGCATGGGCGGCGAACTGCAGGCCGCCAGTGTCGGCACGAGCCACATGCTCTCGGAGCCGGTCGGGATCTACCACCCACTGGCCGGTGGTGTCGGCATCGGCGTACGGCTCAGTAAGCTTCGCCGTGCGCCCGCCGAAACTCCCGTCAGTGTAGGATTTCACCGCGCCGACACACACCATGTCGCTCCCATGGCCGGTGGTCTCGCCCAGATCCAGCAAGCTGTCGAGATGGTCCGTCCAGTAGTTGAGCCGCACCCTGAGGCCCAGTTTCCCCACACGGTCCAGCTCCCGGTACACCCGCGGGGCGTGGGAGTTGCGCACCATCTCGTGGACGCCGGTCACTCCGCGGGCATGGGCGTGGTCCCGGGCCGCGAGCACCAGCTGCCGGGTCTGCTCGTAGTCAGGGGCGGTGTGCTCAAACAGGACGTCGACGGCCTCCTCGACGAGCACGCCCGTCGGCCGGCCACCGCCTTTCCGGACATCGGCGTCAGACATTTCTGGCCGGTGGCGCTCCAAGACGACGCTGTTGACGCTGGCGACGTGCATGTCCTCCCGGAACGCGGCGACCGGGCGGTTCTCGCTCACCCGGTCGAGCTGGTCGCGGGTGAGATACTCGCCCGGCCAGGTCGACTCGTCGTAACCGTAGCCGAGCACCCACTCGTCGTCGGTCGCGGCCGCGTGCTCGGCCAGTCGGTCAAGCGCCTCGTCGGCGTCGGCGGCTCCCGAGAGGTCGGCATGGACGAGCGAGCGCCCGACCATCTCCATGTGTGTGTGGGCGTCGATGAATCCCGGAAGCACGGTTGCACCCTCGCAGTCGATTATCTCCGTCCCGACGCCCTCTAGGAACCCCACCTCGTAGGCCGAGTCCACCCGAACGATGCGGGCATCCCGGACGGCGACGGCCTCCTCGATACGGTCGCCGCCCTCCTCGGGGGGCGCGAGCGTGTGCACCTCGGCGTTCGTCAGCACTAGATCCGCCGGCGCGGTCATACCGGGCAGCGGGGCGGCGGCGAGCAAAACGGTTGGGGAGCCGGTCACCCCCGACCGTAGATTCGGCCCGCGCCGCCGGTCCCCTGCGGTGTAGACGGAGTCGTCACAGCAGAACGGCCTGGACCAGCCCGAGGAACAAAGAGCCCAGCACGTCCGTGGCCGTGGTAACGAAGATAGTCTCGGGTGTGTCGCAGGGTCCTGTTCGAGCAGCTAATCCCGGTTACTCCTCGGCGATGAATCTGTAGCTGTGCGGGACCATGTGATAGTCTGTTCCGCAGTGGCGGGCATGGTATGTGGTGCCGTCGGCGTCGAGGTCGACCACCCACTCGACGGTGGCGCCACAATCCGGACAGCGGGCGTTCTCTAGACCCTCCGCGAACGCGACGACCGCGTCGTCCTCTATCTCGACCATATGCGGAGCAGGCTCCCGTCCCTCTTGAAGCCGGCTACACGGCGGCCAGCAGATCGAACACGAACAGGAGGTAGTACAGGGAGATAGCGAGCATCACGGTTCCCGAGAGCCGACTGACTAGGCCGCTGTGGCGGGTGAGCGTCCCGACGATGAGATCGCTGTAGTGATCCGAGACTAGTGCCAGCGCCAGTAGCGGGGCGGCCATCCCGGCGCCGAACGCCAGGAAGTTCAGCAGGCTCCCGACGGGGTCGGTGAACA
>CAZLOO010000129.1:0-6544 GCA_964561055.1 uncultured Halobacteriales archaeon | reverse complement strand
CGCTGGACGGTGCTCTCGCGGATGGCGCGGTACATGTTCTTGTTGGCGACCTCCAACACCGCCAGTGCGGCCCGCTCGGGCGTGTGGAACCGCTTCTCGTCGGTGCAAAGTCGCTCACTGACTGCATCGCGGGCGGCCTCGGGGTCGAGCTCCATCGAACCGCCGAGAAACGTGTCGGGGTCGATGCGGCCGAGCACGACCTGTGCGTCGGTTACCGTCGGCTGGTCGTTGCCGCGGCCGTAGCAGACCGGCCCGGGCTCGGCACCTGCCGACTTCGGGCCGACGTTGAAACCGCCAGCGTCGTCGAACCAGGCGATTGAGCCGCCTCCGGAGCCGATGGTGGCGACGTCTAGCATCGGTACGATGGTCGGGTAGCCCCCCACCGAGGAGTCCCGGGCGTCACGCTCCAGCACCTCCCCGGGGACCACGGAGATGTCGGCGCTAGTACCGCCCATGTCCAGCGCGACTAGCTCCGGGTGGCCGGCACGATCGCCCTCGCTCTCGGCGGCGAGCACGCCCGCGGCGGGCCCGGACAGCAGCGTCGTCACCGGGCGTTCGCGGACGGTGCGGCTGCTAGCCAGCCCGCCATTGGACTGCATTATCAGCGTCTCGGCGTCGAACCCCGCCTCCGCGAGCCGCTCCTCGAGACGCTCGAGGTAGGAAGCCATCACCGGCTCCAGCATCGCGTTGATCGCCGTCGTCGTGAACCGTTCGAACTCCCGGAACTGTGCGACCACTTCCGAGGAGGTGGACACCCGCACGTCGAACGCGTCGCGGAGCAGCTCGGCGGTGCGGTCCTCGTGGGCGGTGTTCAGGTAGGAGTGCAGGTAGCAGACCGCGATCGATTCCACGCCGTCGGCGACCAGCTCCTCGCCTGCGGCCAGCACCTCCTCCTCGTCCAGCGGCTCGATCACCTCCCCGGGGGGCTGGATGCGCTCGCTGATCTCCCGGCGGTGGCGCCGCTTGACGACGGGGTGTTCTTGCCAGGGGATCGTCTGCTGGAGCGAGAAGCTGTGGGGCTTACGGTGGCGGCCGATATGGATGACGTCCCGGAACCCCTCGGTGGTGAGCATTCCGGTGGTCGCGCCCTCGTGTTCGATCAGGGCGTTCGTCGCCACCGTCGTCCCGTGGAGGAGTTGGTCGACCTCGCCCGGCGCCATCCCGGCCCGATCACACAGCTCCACCAGCCCCGCGACGGTGCCCTCCGAGGGGTCGGCCGTCGAGGGCGTCTTATAGGTCCGCTCGCGCTCGCCGTCGACGAGCACGAGGTCGGTGTTCGTGCCGCCGACGTCGACACCGACCCGAACCGTGCCAACAGTTGCCATGCGCGGGGATGGGTGTTCGCGAACAAAGTCGTTTCCCCGCAGCCCCCGCTACTCCGGGGGCACTCGCTCCTCAACGGCCATCCCGCGCATGTAGGAGGAGACGCCCACGCCGAGTAGGCTGACGAGGATGCCGGCGGCGACGAACGCGGCCAGCCGGGTCCCCGACGACAGCTCGAACGCCCGGAGCACGACCGCGCCGGCGTCGAGGCTGGGCACCCGGAGCGGGCCGATGAGCCCCGCGTTTTCCAGGAAGAATCCCGCAAACCCCCTGACGACCAGCCCGATGGCGACGACGCCGAACGGGAGGTTCAGAAGCGAGGAGCGCAGCTCCTCGGCGGTGAGCAGCCGGTCGAACAGCCGACCGGTGGCGGCCGCCAGTGCCGCCAGCGCGAACCACGGCACCCCGCGATGGACGAACAGCATCCCCCGGAGGAACACGCTGGTGTCTGCGCCCGATAGCGCGATAGCGCCGGCGAATACGCCTACCAGCGCCAGCCCTACGCCGACGACGTAGGTTACCAGCGACACCTGCCCGGAGTAGAACGCGTCCCGTACCGCCCCCGGCAGCCCCGCCAGCAGGTCATCGAGACCGAGCCCCTTGTACAGCAGGAACGTGCCGACGACGGCAGTGACGACCGCGGCCGTGACGGCGAGGCTGTCCGTGATGGCCAGCAGTATCGGCAGCGCCAGCAGCGCAGCCCCCGCCGGCACCAGCACCGTCGCCCGGAGTTCCTCGTCGGCGAGGAACTGCTTCAGCAGGTAGTAGGTGGACTCGATGTCCCGCGCCTGGCGGACGATCACCCGGTCGACGGCGTCCACCCGGACGCGGGACTCAACGATGGGGACGACCCGTTCGTCCTCGGCGCTGTCGACGACGATAATTGCCGACTCCGGGTCGTACTCCGCGACCAGCTGGTCGACCTGGCGGGCGATATCCCGGTCGACCGACACCGGGTCACCGTCACCCGCGACGACCGCCGGCACCGCCTCGCTGCCCTCCTCTCGGAGATCTCGAGCCACCCGCAGCGTCTCTAGATAGCAGTTCACCCGGCTGTCCTCTGGGTCGGCGACGCCGGCCTCCGTTATCAGCGACTCCACGGCCGCGTCCCCCACCATGGGGCCCCCCGACCTGTCGCCGCGGTCTACAGACAGCACGAGCGTCGTCACGGGTGGTCTGTGTCGCCGGCCGGATAAAAAGACACGCGCTCGCGGCGTCGGTACCACCCACACCGGTGCTGGTCACCTGAGAGCGGCGCCGGCGACACGACTGACGTCACCTCCTCCGCTACTTGTGGACGGTCTCCCCACGGTGAAGTTGCTCAGCGATGGTGAACGTCTGCTCGGCTTCCCGGCGGGTGGGGAAGTGCGCGGCGCTGTATCGGGCGGTCGCTATCAGTGCCGTCCGGGCCATCGCTGGGTCGGTCGTGTCGGCGAACCGCCGGAACGCCGCTTCCACGTTCTGGAGGGTGTGGAAGCCGGCGTCCTCCCGGAGCAACCCCTCGCCGAGGGTCCGCTTCAGAGCCGCAGGGTCGCCGCCGGCGTCGAAATGTTCGCTCACGAGCCGCCCGGCCTCGTTTACCTGCCCCTGCTCGTCGAAGCAGGCCAGCAGCTCCTCGCGTATCTCGGCGGGATCGCGGTCGGAGTCACCCGGCGAGGGGAGCGGCGCTCGCGGGCTGTTGAGGAACCGATCGAGGTAGACGCTCATCGCGCCGTCGAACGCCGGGCGGTAGGCCTCTACGGCGTCGGTCCGGGCGGCCATCCGACGGGCGGCGTTGGCGTAGGTGAACGTGTGGTGCACCGTGTTCCAGTCGTTGAATTCGTTGCTGGTGGCGAAGCGAGCGACCCGCAGGGTAGCGGCGTCGGCGACCGCGTCGATGAGCTGTTCGGCGGTCGCGCCCGCCCGCACGGCGCCGGTCAGCGCGTCCACGATGGCCTCCGGGTCGTCGTCGAGCAGTGTGTCGACGAACCCCTCGGGGCGGTCCCACTCGCGGTCCTCGCCGGCGGCGACTAGCTCCGGCAGTGCCTCGTGAGCGTCGAAGCACAGCGCCGCTACGTCCACCGGCTGGCGCCAGGCGGACTGCTCCTCCATCCGGGTAGCGTCGGTAATCGCTTCCACCGTCGAGGCCAGCACGGGCGCGGCGTTATCCTCCCAGCCGAGATGCTCTAGGGTCTCGAACGCCTTGTTGACGAAATCCAGCGTGTGGGAGCTGTTCATATACAGGTGGTCTGTGGCGCCCGCAAGCACCACCTCCGCGACATCCGCCGGCGGGAGGCTGCCGATCGCCGTCAGCAGGGTGCGCTCGGCACCGTCAGCGTCACGCACTTCGCAGTTATTCCGGAACCATGACTTCAGCCGCTTCGTGCCCAGGTCCTGATTGTCCAGCGGGTACTGTTGGAAGCGCGGCGGCTCGCCGGCGCAGTTGTTCGCGACGCTTCGGAGCCCGGTGAACACCGCCCGCTTCTTCTCCGGGTAGGCCACCTCGCCGTGGAGGTTTGCCATCGCGCCCATCGTCGTCAGCCCGCGGCCCCAGCCGGCCGCGCGATACTTCGTTCCGAAGTTCACCGCCGTTTCGAGCGGGGTGTAGAAACCGTCATCCGCCGAGTCCAATCCCAAGACGGCCTTCGCCATCACCAGCGAGAGGTTCTCCTGGAGGCCGTCGGCGAGCCGGTTGCGCCAGCGAGTCGCCGGCGGTACGTCTGGCTCCGGGTGGGGATCGACGTACACGTTGCCTTCCCGGGCCTCGACGGGAAACGTCTGGACGTCATCCGCCCAGATGTCGAACGTGTCACCCTCGCGTAGTTCGAACCGGGCGTGGTGCCAGTGGCAGGTGAGGATGCCTTCCTCAACGCTGCCGCGCTCAAGGGGAAACCCCATATGCGGACAGCGGTTGTCAACGGCGAATAACTCTCCCTCGTGGTGGAACAGCGCTATCGCCTGGCCGTCGGCGGCTACCACCGCCCGGCCCTCCTCACGGAGGTCGTCGGCGTCGGCCACGCGGACGTAGCCGTCATCGTCGGCGTCGGTTGGATCGGCTGCCATACCCGCCGGTGGGGGTGGTGGGAACAAGAGGGTTCCCTGAAGCGGGTTTTTGTTCCCGGAGTTACACTACTGGATCCGAGAGTATGACCCCACCCGTGCTCCGGAGAGGTCAATCCCCTCGACGACAGCGTGATCGTCGACGATGCTGCGCTGAAGGCTGGCGTTGGACAGCGTCGCCTCCGGGAACACGACAGACTCAGAGAGGGTGATCCCTTGCAGCTCGGCCCCCTCCATCACTTGGACGTTCGGGCCGAGGTCGCTGTTCTCGACGGTGGCGTCCGGGTGGACTCTCGCGTCCCCGTCCAGCGCCCACGCCACGGCATCGAGATATGACTCTGGCGTGCCGATGTCGAACCACGGCTCCTCGAAAGTGAATGCGTGGACCGCCTCCCGGGACTGAAGCCACTGGACAAACCAGCCCGGCTCGTCAGGGTTGTTGTCGCCCGCGAGATACTCCTCGAAGCGCAGCGACTCCGCGGGGAACGCGTAGCAGGCGACAGAGACAAGCGTGCTATTGGGGTCGGCAGGCTTCTCTTGGAAGTCCACCACCCGGTCGCCCTTGAGATCGATGAGACCATATGACTTCGCCAGTTCTCGGGACCCGACGTCGTGGGCGGCGATGACCGGCCCGCCGTGCCCGGCGGCGTAGTCGAGAAACTTGCTCAGGTCGAAGCCAAACAGGTTGTCGCCCGCGACCACCAGCAGGTCCTCGTTAACTCCCTCGCGCTCGACCAGCTCCCCTAATGCGCCCACAACGCCGAGCTTCTCCGTCTCGGCGGTTGTTCCCTCGATGGAGAGCTCGACGGAGTCGTAGCCGCGGCGCTCGATATGCCCGCGGAAGTCCTCCGCGAACGCTTCGTTTGTCGAAATATAGATCCGGTCGATGCGGTCGTCGGTCGAGAGAGCCTCAAGCACGTGGTCGATAACCGTCCGGTGTCCTACCGGGAGCAGCATCTTTGGACGGTGGCGCGTGACAGGCCACAGCCGCGTCGCGTAGCCACCCGCTAGAACGACTGCATGCATACCTCTGTGGTTCGGAGCCGGGGGTATAGCCGTTCCGGCTCGCGGACAGATCCAGGGCGGTCCGGACGGCTCCCTACTGCTCGCTTCCCCACCGACAGGCGTTTAGCCGAAGGCGACCCACCGCCGACATGCGCGATGCGGATGCGGCGACGACCAGACAGCGCATCGCCGATCGTCTCCGCGCGGAGCCGACCACTCCCTCGGCGCTGGCCAGCGAGTTCGACGTCCGGGCGGCTGACGCGCTCACACACGTCGAGCACATCGCCGAGTCCCTGGATCCCACCGACGAGGAGCTGCTGGTCGCCCCACCGGAGTGCCGGGACTGCGGGTTCACCGGTTTCAACGACCTGCTCAACCGCCCCTCTCGGTGCCCGGAGTGTAAAGGTGAGGAGGTGTCGGAGCCGCGCTTCCTCGTGGAGTGAGCGCGCCAGAGGCTCCGACCGGGAGTGCTTTCCGGGCGCCGCCCCAGCCTCCAGTATGCGACACGTCGGCTTCCTCGTCAACCCCATCGCGGGAATGGGCGGCCGCGTCGGCCTGAAGGGCACCGACGGGAAGGTCGCGGAGGCCCGTGCTCGCGGCGCCGAGCCGCGAGCCCCCGACCGCGCCCGCGAGGCGCTGGCCGCCCTCCACGACCGAGCGCCCGACACCGGGATACTCACGGTCCCCGAGCCGATGGGCGCCGGCGTCGCCCGCGCGGCCGGCTTCGACCCGGAAGTGATCGATGTCGCCGTCGGCGAGGAAACCACCGCCGAGGACACCCGCCGAGCGGTGGCGGCGTTCCTCGACGCAGGGGTGGACCTAGTGCTGTTCGTCGGTGGCGACGGCACCGCCGTCGACGTTGCCCGCGCTATCGAGGGGACGGGCACGCCGATGCTGGGGGTGCCGGCTGGAGTGAAGATCTATTCCTCGGTCTTCGCGGTCACTCCCGCGGCCGCGGGCCGGGTGGTCGTGGAGTACGACCGCGTCGCCGACCGGGAGGTCAACGACGTCGATGAGGACGCGTTCCGGGGGGGCGAGGTGGTCACGGAGCTGAAGGCGGTCGTCCCGGTGCCGGTCGCCGAGGACGTCCAGGCGTCGAAACAGCTCGCGGGCGGCAACACGCGGACCCTGGCGGAGGGTATCGCCGCCGACGTCCAGCAGGGGGTGACGTACGTCC
>CAZLOO010000128.1:0-6557 GCA_964561055.1 uncultured Halobacteriales archaeon | reverse complement strand
GGTCGTCGTGGTCCACGGCGGCGGACGTGCTGGCGGCCGCCGAGCAGTCCTCGCTTGACTCGTTCTAAAACGTCGTACGGCCGTCACGCGTGAGTCTGACGGGCGTTTTTACTCTCCGGGAGTGGACCGGCAGGTATGGACGGACAGTCGTTGGACGGGCTGGAGGAACACACCCTGGAGATATCAGACGAGCTCGCCAAGGCGATGGACGAGTACCTGAGGGAGCACCCGCGCTGGAGTCGCGAGCGGCTCGTCCGCGAGGCGCTCCAGCGTCGAATCACCGAGGAGTAGGCCGGACCGGGCCGTTTACGTCGCCGGCCCGACAACCACCAGCATGAACGTTCTCGTGGTCGGCGGCTCAGGATTCATCGGGAGGACGTTGTGCGAGGAGCTGAAAGCCCGCGGACACACTGTGACGGCACTGTCGCGCAACCCCGGGACCGCGGGCCTCCCGTCGGGCGTCGAGAAGGCCATTGGCGACGTCCGCGCCTACGACTCCATCCGGTCCAGCTTCGACGGGAAAGACATCGCCGTCAACCTCGTCGCGCTGAGCCCGCTGTTCCGGCCAAGCGGCGGCCTCAGCCATCGCGAGGTCCACCTCCAGGGGACCCGGAACGTCGTCGAGGCTGCCGAGGACGCAGGCGTCGGCCGGGTCATCCAGATGAGCGCGCTAGGGGCAGATCCTGACGGCCCGACGGAGTACATTCGCACCAAGGGCGAGGCCGAAGGGGTGGTGCGGGACTCGGGGCTGGAGTACACCGTCTTCCGGCCGTCGGTTGTGTTCGGTGACGGCGGAGAGTTCGTCCCATTCACGAAGAAGCTCGCCCCCCGGCCGGTCGCTCCGATGCCGGGCGGCGGGAAAACGAAGTTCCAGCCGGTATGGGTGGGCGACCTGGTGCCGATACTCGCCGACGCCATCGAGAACGATGAGGGCGCTCACACGGACGCGACCTACGAAATCGGCGGTCCGGAGGTGCTCACATTGGCGGAGGTCACCGAGATGGCCTACGACGCGGAGGGGAAGTCGATAACGCTGGTCCCGATGCCGATGTCGCTGGCTGATGTCGGTCTAAGCCTGCTCGGCGCGGTCGGCGGCCCAATGGGGCCGGACCAAGCACGATCGCTACGGATGGACAACGTCACAACTGACAACGACATCGACGCGTTCGGTCTCGACGAGGGGGACCTGACGACGCTGGGCCAGTATCTCGGCCTGGAGGCGTGGGAGGACACACCCGCCGGGCCCGATGGCGCGGCTGCCTGAACGGCGGAGGAAGCGAGCGGCGTCCTCCGGGGATTCTACACCGAAAGTTCCCCGGTGTCAGACGTTGCAACAAGACTTATACGCTTACTGTGGGTGGGTTCCGGTATCCATGAGACTCGCCATGATCGGCTTCGGGCAGGCCGGTGGCAAGATCCTCGACAAGTTCCTCGAGTACGACCAGACCCGGGGAATGAATCTGGTGGGGGCGGCGGTGGCAGTGAACACCGCGAAGGCCGATCTGATGGGGCTGGACCGGGTGCCCGAGGAGAACCGCGTGCTCATCGGCCAAGCCCGCGTGAAGGGCCACGGTGTCGGAGCTGACAACGAACTCGGCGCCGATATCGCCGAGGAGGACATGGACGAGATAATGGGCGCAATCGACCAGATCCCAACCCACGAGGTGGACGCCTTCCTCGTCATTGCCGGCCTGGGCGGGGGGACCGGCTCCGGCGGCGCGCCCGTGCTCTGTCGACAGCTCAAACGCATCTACACGGAGCCCGTCTACGGGCTCGGCATCCTTCCCGGCTCCGACGAGGGAGGTATCTACACTCTCAACGCCGCCCGCTCGTTCCAGACGTTCGTCCGCGAGTCGGACAACCTGCTCGTGTTCGACAACGACGCTTGGCGCAAGACCGGCGAGTCCGTCCAAGCGGGGTACGCGGAGATCAACGACGAGATTGTCAAGCGGTTCGGCATCATGTTCGGCGCCGGCGAGATCCAGGAGGGCGATGAGGTGGCCGAGTCCGTCGTCGACTCAAGCGAAATCATTAATACCCTCAAGGGCGGCGGCGTCTCCACCATCGGCTACGCAGCCGAGGAAATCGAGCGTGAGGAGACCGGCCTCCTCAGCCGGTTCACCGGCAACAGCGACGAGGACGGCCTGGACGCCGCTCAGACCACCAACCGCATCACCTCGCTCGTACGCAAGGCCGCGCTCGGCCGGCTCACACTACCGTGTGAGATACAGGGCGCCGAGCGGGCGCTGGTTATCGTCTCCGGTCCTTCGAAGTACCTCAACCGGAAGGGAATAGAGCGCGGGCGCAAGTGGGTTGAGGAGCAGACCGGATCGATGGAGGTGCGCGGCGGGGACTACCCTGTCGAAGACTCCGATTACGTCGCCTCGGTGATCCTGCTGGCGGGCGTGACGGATGTCCCTCGCATCAAGGAGCTCCAGCAGGTCGCAATCGAGGCCCAAGACAACATCGAGGAGATACGGGAACAGAGCGATGCGAACTTGAATCGGTTGGTCGAAGACGAGTCCGATGAGCTCGAACCACTGTTCTGATCGAGGGGTCGCCGCCCTCGTCGTCCTGCTGGTCGCGGCGCTCGCGCTCGCGCCCGCCTCCGTTGTGGCTGTCGATGCCTCCGCCGAGGGCGTACCCGACAGCGCTGAGGTCGGCAGCGAGGTGACCACGACGTTCACGCTGACGAACCTGTACGGCAACGGTACCTCCTTCACCCTCCAGGGGGAAACGGCGCTGAACGACGTCTCCTGGACCGTCGAGCGGATAAAACTCGATGGCTCCTCCACCCGTGAGAACTTCGGCGGACAGTCCTTCCAGACGATGATCAGTTCCGAGAACGACGTCGAGCGGGTGGTCGTCACTGTCCGCGGGACCGTCCCGGCCATCGAACAGTACACCTATGCCCCCCACCAGTCGTTCACCTTAGCGCGGCTCACCCAGGTGACCGGAGAGAATCCACAGCTGGTCGCTCAACCCTGGACGGTCGAACACTACACCGAGGACAGCCGGAACGCCCGCAAGGCTATCGACAGGGCAGAGGCGGCCGTCGAGGAGACCGGCGCCGGCGAGCGTGATCTCCAGCAGGCGATCTCCGCCTACGAGAACGGCAACTTCGCCAACGCCGTCTCAAACGCCGAAGACGCTGAAGCCGCCGCCGAGAACGCCCGCCGCTCGGCCCGGACCACCCGGCTGGTGCTGATCGCCGTGGGCGCTGTCGCTGTCGTCGCCCTGCTCGGGTTCGCCTACTACCGCACTCGGGAGGACGACTACGACCGCCTCGGCTGAATGGAGGTCGTCGTCCCATACCGGGTTGCGGACCCAAAGAGCCGCCTCACGCCGGTCTTAGACGAGGGAAAGCGCGACGCACTCGCCCGGCTGATGCTCGACGATGTGCTTGAAGCCGTCGAGGAGACCGGCCGCGAGCCGACCGTGCTTGCTACCGGGCCGATAGACCTCGCCGTTCCAGTCCGGGTTGACGACCGCCCGCTGACCGACGCCGTTGACGACGCCCTCCCGGGGCCCGGCGACGAACCGGTGGCGGTAGTGATGGCCGACCTCGCGCTCGCGACGCCCGGGGCCTTGGAGCAGTTGTTCCGGGCAAAGGGCGACGTGGTGCTCGCCCCTGGCCGGGGTGGCGGGACGAACGCCCTCCTTGTGCGGGACCCGGCGTTCCACGTGGATTACCACGGCGCCTCCCTTCGAGACCACCGCCGGATATGCCGAGACGCTGGCCTGACCGTCGGCGAGGTGGACTCTTACCGGCTCGGGACCGACATCGACGAGCCAACGGACCTAGTGGAGGTGCTGTTGCACGCTGACGGGCGGGCCGCCGACTGGCTGGCCGGGCGGTTCGAACTGGACACCGACGGCGGACGGGTGGGTCTGCGACGACTGTAGTCTCGATAAGAAACCCGTGGCTGGACATCGTGACTCGGGCCATGCAGAGTATCTTCCCGACAGTGGGCGTGGCCACCCTCCTGCTGGTCGCCGGCTGTAGGGACGCACCGCTCGGTGCCGCGGGCGGCGACACGACAGCTGACCCGACGGCCGCGCCGACCACGAACTGAAGAGGTCCTCCTCGGAGCCGCCCGGCGGTCTCTCGCCGGCGGCCGTCCGCGACGCTGCGGCACAGGTCGAGGCAGTCTATTTGTACGGCCGGCTGTCGAACGACTCGCGGCTCCGAGAATACGGCGTTGCCGGCTACACTGTCGACCTGGGAGCCGGGAGCCTACGTCGTGCGGCGCAACGATATCGCCGCAGTCTCCGGGTCCGGATTGACTACTCCTGCGAGTCTGGCGGCTCGATCGTCGATGCCGCCGTCCTAACGACCTACCGGATGACGGGCGACGAGGTGACCCGTATGAGTGGACGGCGATCGACCCAGTCTGCTGACCGCCCGCAGGCGAACGCTTTTACTCCCCGGGGTGGCGAAATGAGATGTGATACCGGGCGCGGCCGAGTACGGGGTGGAGCTGTCGCTGGCCGACGACGACCTCGAGCGCCTGCTGGCAGTCATGCCGGGAGACGTGGAGTCGGCTCCGGCGCTCAGCTTCGCCCGGAACGTGTTTGTCCCGCTGACGACTGCCTGCCGGTACACCTGCACCTACTGCACCTACTACGATCCGCCTGGGCAGGCGTCGCTGCTCTCCCCGGAGGAGGTGCGCGATATCTGCCGGCAGGGGTCCGACGCCGGCTGCACGGAGGCGCTGTTCACCTTCGGCGACGACCCCGACGACCGCTACACCGGGATCCACAGGCAGTTGGCGGAGTGGGGCCACGACTCGATCCACGAGTATCTAGCCGAGGCCTGCGGTATCGCTCTCGACGAAGGGTTGCTCCCCCATTCGAATCCCGGCGACCAGACCCGCGAGCAGATGGCGACCGTCGCCGACGCGAATGCCAGCATGGGGGTGATGCTGGAGACAACTGCCGACGTGCAGGCTCACGGCGGACCCCGGGCGAAGTCACCAGGCCAGCGGCTCAACACGCTCCGTGTCGCAGGGGAACTGAGTGTTCCGTTCACGACGGGCGTCCTCGTCGGTATTGGCGAGAGTTGGCGGGACAGGGCGGAGTCGCTGCTGGCGATACGGGAGCTCCACGACCGGTACGACCACATCCAGGAGGTGCTAGTCCAGCCGGTCGTAGAGAACGAGCGCTGGCGGAGCGGCTCGCCGGACCTCGCGACGATGCGCCGGGCGGTCGCGATGGCTAGGGCCGCCATGCCGGAGGAAGTCAGTGTTCAGGTTCCCCCGAATCTCGCTCCCGTCCGGGATCTGCTGGACTGCGGCGTCGACGACCTTGGCGGCGTCTCCCCGGTAACCGACGACCACATCAACCCGGAGTACGCCTGGCCTGCGCTCCGGGACCTGGAGGAGATAGCGGGCGATGCCGGCGTCCCACTCTACGAGCGGCTGCCGGTGTACGAGCGATTCATCAAGGAAGGATGGCTTTCCGAGCGTATCGAGGGGGAACTCAACGCCGACACGCACGCCGGGCGGCGCTACCGGTCTGTGCTGGCTCAGGGGTAGAACAGCCCACAGCCCCGTTCTGTGCCCGTAGCGCGACACACTGAACGCCTGGTCGTGGCCCTTACTCGCTCAAGCCCGGCGGTCCCGTAGAACGCCACGGTTGGGTCATTGTCTGCGAGCACTGACACTCATAGGCGGTCGGCGTCGCGGACTCGACCGCTTTAGCAGCCGGCTAGCGACACCCTCACGTCAGCTGTCGGGCTGGCCGTACACCGGTAGAAGTGGTCGATTCCCTGGACAGTACCGCCTCGGCGAAGGGTAGCACCGAGTTGTCCTCAACGACGAGGAACGGCCGCTCGCCGAACAGCATAATATCGACAATCAACCGCTCCGGGTCGGAACACGGCGCAGCGCGCTACTCGACCGTCCCCGCCCCGAGAGGTCGTCGCAGGCGTCGTACTAGGTGGCCCGCGGGGCCCGCTGGACGGCAGGAGCATCCTCCGGCTGGGCGGGACCGACGGTGGCATTCCGGGAATCAGCCTGGCCCGCCACCGCCTGCCTGGCGCGGGCGAGGAGTCCGCCCTCCGAGGACGCCACGCCCGCCGGGCTGGGACCGGTCGGAACCGGCACTAGTACCTCCGAGAGCAGTTCCGCGACGCCGGATTCGACCGCAGCAAGGCAGCGCCGTTGTCTCCGTTCACCGCACGCGACCTCCGGCCGTCCAAGTTACAGACGATCCCACGGCCGCCGCCAGAGCAGGCGTGGCGCCGCGGTTTTCAATCGTCCGCCTCGGCCGCGGCCTCGGCGCGGCGCTCGCTCTCGACGTCCTCTAAGTAGGTGTCGGCGTCCAGCGCCGCCTTCACGCCCATCCCGCCGGCGGTGGCGGCCTGCTGATAGTGGAAGTCGACTACGTCGCCGGCGCCGAAGATGCCCTCCACGTCCGTCCGAGTCTGGCCGCCACCGCGGCCGCCCTCCGTGAGCAGGTAGCCGGCCTCGTCCATCTCCACACCGGTCCCCGCCAGATACCCCGTGTTCGGTGTGTGGCCGATGGCGAGGAACACCGCGCCCACGTCCATGTCG
>CAZLOO010000127.1:5631-6579 GCA_964561055.1 uncultured Halobacteriales archaeon | reverse complement strand
GTGTCGGCCGGTCTTGCCCACGTTGTCGATGTCCTGCATCCGGATACAGGGCTGGCTGATCGTCAGCGGGTTCGCCGGCGGCGGGGTCTGGCCTGACGTCACCAATGGCTGGAAGTCGTAAATCGACGCCTGGGTCAGCAGGACGTCGTCGCGCCAGCGGTTGGCCGCGACCGGGTACGGGGCGATACGCTCGTGACCCCGCTCCTCGAAGAAGGAGAGGAACGTCTCTCGCATCTCTCCCATGCTGTAGGACTCGTCGAACCCGGGGGCGCCGATGAAGTCGTACGGCTCACACGGTGGCTCCCCACAGGTTTCCTTGTCGCCGCGGGTCCAGAAGTGGTCACCGCAGGACGGACACTCTCGCCGGGTGAACCCCTCCTCCTCGAAGTACGCCAGGCGGTATTCCTCCTCCAGATCGCTCATTACGGCTCTTTTGGCCCACGGCCAGTAAAAACAGTTCCGAAGGGGGGCAGAACGCCGGCTGCCCCCGGGCCGTCGATCCCGGGGGAGGCGTCTCGGTCAGGGTCAGCCGAACTGCTCGATCAGCGCCGGCACCACGTCGAACAGGTCGTCGTTGATGGCGTAGTCCGCGATGTCCATGATGGGGGCGTTCGGGTCCGTATTGATGGCGATGATGGTATCCGAGCCCTTCATCCCGGCGACGTGCTGAACAGCCCCGGAGATGCCGATGGCGATGTACACGTCCGGGGTGACGACCTTCCCGCTCTGGCCCACCTGGCGGTTCTTCGGCAGCCAGCCGTTGTCGACGATCGGCCGCGAGGAGGACAGCGTCGCGCCGAGCGCGTCGGCGAGCTCCCGGACGAGTTCGATATTCTCCTCCTCCTCGATGCCGCGGCCGACGCTGACGAGTACGTCCGCGTCGGCGATGTCGATATCGCCGCCGCCGACCTCCTCGAACCCGCGGACGGTCGTCCGGAGGGCCCCCTC
>CAZLOO010000127.1:0-5621 GCA_964561055.1 uncultured Halobacteriales archaeon | reverse complement strand
GCCGACCTCCTGGTAGCCGGTGACACGCGAGCGCACCAGCGACTCGTCGATTCCGGGGTCAAACTCCCGGATCTCGGCGTCGCCCTCGCCTTCGGCGGCCGGCCACTCGGCTGGCCGAACCGTGACGGCCACGCTGTCGGCATCCACCTGGACGGTGGTCTCGACCTTCGAGGAGTACATCTCCCGGGTGGCCTCCAGCGTGCCGTTGCGCTGCAGGGCGATCGCGTCCGTGATCAGCGGGAGGTCGAGGCTCTCGGCGACCGCTGGGGCGTAGTCCAGCCCGTTGACCGTGTTCGGCATCAGCAGCGTCGCCGGCTCCAGCTCCCGGTACAGCGCCTCGATCGCCTGTGTGTACTCGTCGTGATTGAATTCTTCGCCGGCCGCGAGGGCGTGGAGCACGTCCACGCCCTCGCGGTTGAGCCGGTCGGCGAACGCCGAGTCGCCGCCGACGACCCCGAGGTGGAGCCGGCCGCCCTGCTGGTCGGCCAGCTCGCGACCCGCGGTGATGATCTCGTAGCTCACGTCCCGCAGCGTCCCCTGGCGGTGCTCGGCGATCGCGAGGACGTCACCGTCGCTCATCCCTCGACCACCCCCTTGTCCCGCAGCAGGTCGGCCAGCTGAGCTGCCGTCTCCTCGGGCGAGCCCTCGAAGACGGTCGCCTCACTCTCGGTCTCTGGCTCATACATAGCGGTCCGCTCGACTGGCGTCTCCACCACCGAGGGCTCCAGCCCGAGCGCCTCCAAGCTCTCGACGTCGAGCGGCTTTCGCTGGGCCTGGCGGATTCCACGCAGGCTGGCGTAGCGGGGCTCATTGATCCCGGTCTGGATCGTCAGCACCGCCGGCAGGTCGACCTCGGTCAGCTCCTCAACCCCCCCCTCCAGCTCCCGGTGGACGCGGGCGACGCCGCCGTCGGCGTCCAGCTCCAAGTGGTTGACAACGGCGGCCCACTCGTAGCCGACGGCGTCGGCCAACGCCACGCCCGTGGCGCCGAAGCCGTCGTCGTTGGCCTGGACGCCGGTTAGCACGAGGTCCGGCTCCTCGCTCTCGACGACAGCACCCAGTACCTCCGCCTTCGTACCGATATCCAGATACTCGGCGCCCTCGAGGGTGTCGTCCCAAATCCGAATGGCACGGTCGACGCCCTTGGCCAGCCCCATTCGGATGGTCTCCTCGGTTCGCTCAGGGCCGATGGTGACTGATACCACCTCCACGTCGTCGCCCTCCTCGGCGATGCTCACCGCCTCCTCGATGGCGTATTCGTCCCACTCGTTGAGGTCGTACTCGAGGTAGCGCTCGTCGATATCGAGGCCGTCTATCTCGAAATCGTCCTCGGCCTCGGCGACCTCCTTGACCGTGACGAGTATCTTCATTCCACCGGATACTCACCGCGGGACCGGAATAAACGTTTGCGAACCGCCCGCAGTCGGGGTGACAAGCCACCGGCAGCGGGCGGTTCAGTCCTCTTCGTCGGGCAGGGAGATGAGGTTCTCCCTGCCGATGCGGAGCTTCTCGACCTGGCCGTCCTCGGCCATCGAGGAGAGCAGCTGTGATACCTTCGCGTTCGACCAGCCGGTCTCGTCGACGATGTTGGCCTGTTTCATCCGGCCGCCGTTCCGTTCCAGCAGTCGCTGGACCTGTTCCTCATCGCTCAACAGCTCCGGGTCGATACCGTCGTCGGTCGGCTCCGATGCCGGCTCCGGCTCGGACTCACCGTCAGCCGACGGTACTGCTCCGTCCGGCGGCGGCCCGCCGGGTGAGCCGCCGTCCGTGTCCGCGGCCGCGGCCCCACCCGGCGCCGGGCCATCACGCTGGAGCAGGAGGTAGCCGATTCCGACGACCACCACCACCGCGAGACCGCCGCCGAGCAGTGTTAGTGGCGAGCCGATAAGCGGCTCCTCACGGGGTGTTGTCGGCGTCGATCCGGTGAACACTACTGGCTCCTGGCCGAGCGTCACCGTCGCACCGGGACCCCATCGGAGGACACCGTCCTGTGGGGCGACCGGCGCTGTCGAGGGAGAGTAGCCCGGCGGCGGCCGGAGTATCAGCGTCTGGTCCTCCCCGAGCCGGGTGAGCCAGCGGCCCTCGCTGGTATTGAACGCGTCTTGCACGACGATGCGGTCGCCATCGTCCTCCACGACAGCGAAGTTCGTCCACGTGAAGTTCAGCGCGAGGTAGCCCGTCTCGTTGGTGGTCAGCGCCGTCCGGGTGATGTCCGTTATCTCCATCTCCCGGCCGGTGCGCTCGGAGACGTCCATGGCGACCGCCTCGAACTGCTCGGGGGAGTACCCTCCCGCCTCCCCGCGTTTGAACCGCTCGGCCAGGCGGTCGAACGCGGCGCTCTCGTTGGAGGTTTCCCGGTTGAACGCCGTCAGAACGGCAACCCGGGCGTCACCGTCGGCCTGGATATCAACGACGATTGTCGTCCCCTCCGGTGAGACCCCGTCCTGCTGGACGGTGACAGCGGCGGCCGGCGCGCTCCCGGCCAGCAGCACCACCGCGACACAGAGGAGGGCCGCAGGGCGCATGAGATGAGGTGCTGGCCCCGACAGCAAAACACTTTCCATGTACAAAATCGGCTACAGCGGCGCTACCGAGCCCGTAAAGCGCCGCTTCGACCGGCGTCGGGTGGTATCGGGCGCGGGCAATCGGCTTTTTGTGTCGGCGGAGCAAACGCTCGGCCGATGCGTTTCCGCTCGCTCGCCGTCGTCGCCCTCCTGCTGGTCGCGGCCGCCGGCGCGGCGGCAGCCCCCGCCGTGGACACCCCCTCCCCTGCGGCACCCGCAGCTGCGGACGCCCCCACTCCGCCGGTCGCGGCCGCGCCAGTCCAGCCCTCTGTCCCGAACACAACCAGTTACCTCGCACTCCCCGCCGACGGGATAGAGACAGCCCGGGTAGACAGCGTCCGGCTCGACATCGAGGGCGCGTTAGCGCTCGGCAGCAGCGATCTCCAGGGCCAGTACAACGCTACCCACTTTGCCGTCCGTCTGGAGCGCTCGGAGAGAGACGAGTTCGTGCTCCGGCGGACGGTCGATGAACTCCGCGACCGGGCGATGTCGCTCCGGGCGCGCCAGCGGGCTGCCGTGGGGGCGTACAATCGCGGCGAACTGAGCACCGAGGCGTTCGTCCGGGAGCTGGCAGTCGTCCACACCCGGGCGAGCGCCGCCCAGCGGCTGGCCTCGGAGGTAGTGAGCCGGACCTCCTCGCCGCTGATCCCGCGTGAATTGCTGCTAGAGGCGCGCTACGTCCGGTCTGAGCTGGACGCGCTCACGGGGCCGGTGCGGGCTCGCGCGGCCGAAGCCCTGAGCGGCGAGCGCGCCGACCCGCTCCAAGTGTACGTCTCCACTTCCGCTGACGGAGTGGTGCTCGCGACGGTCGACGGAGGGCTCTACGTCCGCGAGGCCTACCTCGAATCCAACCGCGACAGCGACGGCGATGTCGTCACCGGCACCGGCCAGGCGTACGACATCGTCACGACCGACCTCTACCCGTGGGCTGGGGACAACGTCGCCGGGGGCGGCGTGGATGGATTCCCCGGCGGCGCCGACGGCCAGAGCCTCTACCGGGTGACGGTACCCCACACCCAGGGGACATTAGTCGTCTACCTCGACGGCCAGTCGGGCGAGGTGTTCCGTGAGGTCCAGAGCAAGCGGTTGGCGGCCGCGCCAACCACGAACACCATCGCCAACAGCACGGACGACGCCATCCTCACCATCGGGCGTACCCACGCCGGTGGGCAGCTGATGATCTCGCTGTCCGACCCCGCCACCGGCGAGGGGCTCTCCGGCGTGCCCGTGTACGTCGGTGGCGAGCGGGTCGGCACCACCGATGAGGACGGCGTGCTGTACACTCTCCAGCCCCGCGAAAGCGTCTCTATCGTTGCCCGTACGATGAGCGGCAACGTTACCGCGGCGATCTAAGATTGAACTCGGGGAGCGCGACTATCCCTCCCGTGCTGACAGACGACCGCGCTACGAGCCCGCGTCGATGTCGTCCCGCTGGTGGCAGCCACTGCGGTTCAGGGGCTCGCGCTCGGCGGCGGGACTCCGCTGAGCCTGTCCACGCGAAGCTAAACGTTCTGATCCCGCGAGCGACCGACTGGCGGTGGTCGACGCCAGCGGCGACAGCCTCGACCCCGAAAGGCGGCGCATCCGCATCAGCATCACGGGTGACCGAATCACCCATCAGCCGCCCGTGTCTTTTTTTTGGCCGAGATTTCCACAGCGGGTTGACGAGAATATTCAACAGCGCCACGGCCGGGGAGTGTACCACCGGCGAGGGGCGTCGCTGCCGCTGGCAGACACGAGCACGGAGATAGTGGGCCGATCAAGTTGCGATCCTGCTCTACCGGGGTGAGCAGCAGCTGGCGGTCCTCGAGGCGGCGTCTTAGGGAGTCACCGGCTCGGTCTGTTCGGCCTCGGTGGGCACCCGCGCGAGGGTGGTGATAGCGATATCCGGCTTGTGGGCCGGTCCCATCAGGTGGTGCTCGAACTCCTCGAAGCCGGCCTCCTGGAACATCCGGTCGGCCTCCTCCTCGCCGTAGAACAGCATCATCGCGTCCGCCAGCTTCCGGAACACGCTAGTCTTGGGGTCGTTCGGCCCGACGATCAGCACCGGGCCCCCCGGCTTGACGACTCGTTTGCACTCCCGAAGCGCTTCCACCGGATCCGGCCAGTACTCGATACTGCCGGAGGACCACACCGCGTCGAAGACGTCCTCGGCGAACGGCAGTCGCTCGGCGTCCCCCCGGTAGAACCGCACTGGGCCGCGTTTGCCGAACTTGGCATACGCCTTCTCCAACTGGTGGGCGCTCTGGTCCAGCCCGTGGACGTTCTCAGTCACCTCCAGCAGCCCTTCGGTGGCGAAGCCGGTGCCACAGCCAACGTCCAGTACCCGGTCGCCCGGCTCGATGCCGGTCATCTCGATGGCCTCGGTACGCATCTCTTCCGTCCAGATGAACGCGTTGACCTCGTCGTACACCTTCGAGAGGTACTTGTAGAACAGCCGCGCCCTGGCCTTGTTCTCGAGGACTCCCATTACTTGCTATTGGGTCGGGACCGGCATAACCCTCCGGGTTCGGGACGGGGGGCCCGGCCGACGGTCAGCCGCCCCGCCCGACTGCGGCGCGTTTCTCCTCGACGCTGTCGCTGTCGGATGGCGCTGTACCCGCTCGGTGTGGCACTCGTGAATGGCCGACATCTCCCTGATGGGCTCGGTGACCCGTCGCGCGGGCCACCGGCGGCCGCCTCCAGGTAGTCCGTGTCACAGGTCACGCACTCAGTCACTCGCTTCATGATGGTTACCGGTAGCAAGCTTACGTCGCTACGTCCTCGAGCGAGCCAATCCTCACCCGGAGAGGGGAGGATGCTCCTCGCCGGAACGGGACCACTAAGCCCCTGGGCCGCCTCCCGCCAACAATGAGAGCCGTGGTGCTGGTGCTCGACGGCTGGGGGCTTGGCAGCGGCGATCCACAGGGCGGCTCCGGCGGCCGGGACGCTGTCGCCGCCGCTGACACGCCGGCCGTGGACGCCTACCGCGAGGAGGGCGCCAGCGGCACTCTCCGGACCCACGGCCGCTCTGTGGGGCTGCCGGAGGGACAGATGGGCAACAGCGAGGTGGGCCAC
>CAZLOO010000126.1:0-6579 GCA_964561055.1 uncultured Halobacteriales archaeon | reverse complement strand
ACATCCTCCGACCGGACGAGACGTACCGCTACCGGTGCAACGACTGCGGCGAGGAGTTCGAGACGAGCGAGATGCGACACAGCGCCGAGTGCCCGAACTGTGGCGGGCCGCCGGAGCCGAACTGGCAGGGTTAGACCGGTTCGCCAAAGCAATACACCGTCTCCGCGGCCGTTATTTCCACCTCGAGGAAGTCGCCTGGCTCGATACCGCGCTCGGCGGCTTCCCGGACGATGACCTGCCGATAGGCGCCGTCACGGCACTTTACGGAGTCGCCGGTGCCGGGCTCGACTACCAGCACCTCGCGGCGGTCGCCGACCATCCCTTCGTACGCCTCCGCGACCACCTCTCGCTTCAGCGCGGACATGGCCTTCGAGCGGTCCTTCTTTGTCTGTCCGCCCAGGCCCTTCAGCTCTGCGGCATCGGTGCCCGGGCGCTTGGAGAAACGGGTGACGTTGATTTTCTCCGGGCGCACCTTCCGAAGCAACTCCATCGAGCGCTCGTGGTCGGCGTCGGTCTCTGTCGGGAAGCCGACGATGAAGTCAGTCGACAACGTCCAGTGGTCCAGGCGCTCCTCGAACGTTGCTACTGTCTCGCGGAACTTCCCGACGCGGTGCTGGCGCCGCATCTCAGCGAGCACCTCGTCGCTGCCGGACTGCACCGGGAGGTGGATGAAGTTGTACAGCTTCTCGTTGCGGGCGAAGACGTCTGCGAGTTCCTCCCGGATGCCGTGGACGCCGCCAGGGTTGGCCATCCCCAGCCGCACCCGAAACTCCCCGTCGATGTCACAGATACGCTCCAGAAGTTCGGGCAGCTTTCGCTCACCGCGATCCCAGCCGTAGACGCCGGTGTCCTGACCGGTCACCCGTATCTCCCTTGCGCCGGCGTGGACCAGCGCACGGGCCTCGCGGACGTTCTCGGCGACCGGCGGGGAGTCGATGCGCCCGGTGGCGAACTTCGTGATGCAGTACGAGCAGTTGGACATACAGCCCCGGGCGATTGGAAGAATCCCGATCACGCCGTCCAGCACCGGCTCCCCGTCCGGCGTCGTCCTCGGACACTCCCCGTTGAGGACGGCGTCGGGCACCTCATCCCAGTGAAGCACCTGAGCGTCGATACCGGCCTCACTGAACTGCGCGCCTTGGGCCAGCGCCATACAACCTGTGACGATGAGGTCGGCGGCCTCCCTCTCCAGTTCGCGGGCCCGCCGGAGCATGTTGTCCTCCGTCTTCTCGACGACGGTGCAGGTGTTGAGTATCGCGACGTCTGCCTCCTCCGGCGGCGCGGGGTGGTGGCCGCCGTCCCGGAGCGCCCGCTCGATGCGGCGGGACTCACCCCGGTTCGACGTAAGGCCGTACGTCTCGATATGGTAGGAGGCCATCACTCACATTCGGGGCCGGTCGGTCAAAAACACGGCGGTCCCCGGTCGCGGCGCTCAGTTCCGGCCGCCGGTCGACCGAAGGCGGCGCCCGGCCTCGGCAGCGACCGCTAAAGGCGCCGGTGGTTGGCGCTGTCGATCCCCGGGGAGAAGTCGTCGTACAGGTAGACAGTGGCGACTCGGTGTCCCCCGACGACGACGGGCGCGCTGGCGTATCACCACAGCCCGTGGTCGGTCACCGCCGCCAAGTCCGCGAACTGGGAGTCATCGGTCAGGTCGTCCACGACCGTCACGCGGTCATCCAGGAGGGTGTACGTACGCGGCCACTGCGAAGCGATCGAATTCCCCGGCGTCGAGCGACTCTGCGAGAGCGGCCCCAGGATGCTCGGGTCCGATTCAGACCGCGAGCACGGTGGCTCTCCCCCCTTGCCAGCGGTCACGTTTCCTGCGGCTCGCCAACACGGTAATTGAGCCACCGGTGGGTGACAGGTCGCCGCTGTCGACGCGTTCACTCCGGTGCGCCGTCGAGAATAGCAACGCCGCTTGAGGCACCGATACGCTCGGCGCCGGCCTCCAGCATCGCGACGGCCGCCTCGTAGGAGCCGATCCCGCCCGAGGCCTTCACGGGGAGATACTCGCTCATCAGCGCCACGTCCTCGACGGTTGCGCCGCCGTCGGCGAAGCCGGTGCCGGTCTTGACGAACGCGGCACCGGCGTCGCGTGCGGCTCCGCAGGCGCGGTGTTTCTCCGACTCGCTTAGCAGGGGCGCCTCGATTATCACCTTCACCGGCACCGGGACACAGGCGACCACCGCCTCTAACTCCTCTCGGACGGCGTCGTCCTGGCCGGCGCGCAGGCGGCCGACGTTGCACACCACGTCGAGCTCGTCGGCGCCGTCCTCCCAAGCACGCTCGGCGCCGGCGCGCTTGGCTTCCGGGGCGTTCTGACCGTGTGGGAACCCGACTACCGTTGCCAGCGTCACGTCCGTCCCCACGTCAGCGAGATAGCACGGCGGGATACAGGCGTTCATCCCGTGGCGTTCGGCTTCGTGGACGACCCGGTCGGCGTCCTCCGGGGTTGTCTCCGGGCCGAGCACGGTGTGATCGATGCGCCCCGCCAGTTCCCCGCGGTCGATGGCCATGCGTCCGCTCACGGCCCCCACGATAAAGACAGCAAGGCTTTCACCTCCCGCCTCCGGTGTTGCGGTATGACCGGGGTCGCACAGCTGCTTCCGAGCGGGACAACGCTCCCGCCGACCCCGTATCTCGTCGGCGTGCTCGCGGTGGCGCTGGTGGTCGTCGCGGCGCTGTACCGCCGTTCCCCGCCGGTGACCGGCCGGGTGGTCGTCGCGCTAGCCCCGTGGATGGCCGCCGGCGCAGGGCTGTACGCCCTCAGGCAGGTTGGCGTCGTGCCGGACCCGATTGCACCCTTGACCGGCTCGCCGACGGTGTATCTCACCACATTCCTCGTCGCGGGGACTGTCTGGGCGGCGGTGGCGAGGTGGCCGGCCGAGGGGTTCGGCATCCGCAGCGCGCCCGGCGTGCTGGTGGTGACGGGGGCGCTCGCGCTGTGGGGAGTGTTGCTCGCCGCGCTGTACGTCGCCGGCACCACCGGAACGCTGTCGGTCGTCTGGCCCGGGATTGCCCTGTTGGTGGGGGTGGCGCTCGGCGGGGCGACCTGGTTCGTCGTGCGCCAGTACCGCCCGATACAGGCTGCCCGGGTCGGAACCGCCGGCCTATTGGTGGTGATCGGCCACGCGCTGGACGGGGTCTCCACGGCCGTCGGCCTGGAGGTGCTGGGGTTTAGCGAGCAGACGCCGCTGTCCGCGCTGGTGTTCGAGGTGGCCGCTGACCTCCCTACGGCGGCGTACATCGGCGAGGGCTGGCTGTTCGTGGCCGTGAAACTCGCGCTCGCGGTCGGGGTGGCGCTGCTGTTTGCGGACTTCGTCCGCGAGGATCCGAACCAGGGGAACCTGCTCCTGGCGTTTGTCGCCGCTGTCGGCCTCGGACCGGGTTTTCATAACGTGGTGCTGTTCGCCATCGCCGGCTGAGCAGGTCCGTACCCTTATCGCCCTGCCCGCTCAGCGGCCAGTATGCCGATTCTCCACGCTGGGACGCCGGTGCCGCTGTCGACGCGGCTCGCCGTCGCGACGCTCGCCGGTCTACTGGCGACACTGGTCGCGGCGGCACCCGTCGTTCTCCAGCGCCGGGGTGATATTCCACTACAGGTGGCCGCGGCGGCCGTGTGGCGCCGCCCGACAGGGTCGCTCGGTACGGTCTCCATTGGCCTGGCTGCTGGGCTGCTCGGCGGTTTCATTTTCGAACTGACGGTACTCGCCTACGAGACTGCCCGACCGGTTACCGTCGTCGTCGCGGACGTGCTGGAGTTCGCCGACGCCGTCGGCGCGCTGACAGTGGTGCTGTTCGCCTACCTCGCGGTGGTGGCGCTGCTGCGTCGAGCGGGCACCAGCGGGGCCGAGATCCGCGGCCCGTGGCTGCTGACGGCGACGGTGTATGGCCTTGCCCTGTTGGTCGGGATCCAGGCCGTCTACGCTATCGCGCCGGCCTGACGGTACCGCGAGCGAGCCGGTCAAGTGGGCCCGGTTCCAACGGCGGGTGATGAGTGACGCCTCCGGCCCGCTGTCACCCGACCGGCCTGACCTGGATCGCCGGCTTCGGGTGGACGCCCCTTTCGAGCCCGCCGGCGACCAGCCCGATGCCATCCGACAACTGGCGAAGGGCTACCGACAGGGAATGGACCGACAGACCCTGCTCGGCGTGACCGGCTCCGGAAAGACCAACACTGTCTCTTGGCTGATCGAGGAGCTCCAGACCCCGACGCTGGTTATCGCCCACAACAAGACCCTGGCCGCCCAGCTGTACGACGAGTTCCGAAGCCTGTTCCCGGACAATGCCGTCGAGTACTTCGTCAGCTACTACGACTATTACCAGCCCGAGGCGTACGTCGAGCAGACGGACACGTACATCGACAAGGACGCCTCGATCAACGACGAGATCGACCGGCTGCGCCACTCCGCCACCCGGTCACTGCTGACACGGGACGACGTTATCGTGGTCGCCTCCGTCTCGGCCATCTACGGGCTTGGCGACCCGAAGAACTACGAGGGGATGGCGCTGCGCGTGGAGGTCGGCGACCGGATGAACCGCGACGACCTGCTCCGGGAGCTGGTGGACCTCAACTACGAGCGCAACGATGTGGACTTCACTAATGGCACCTTCCGGGTGCGCGGGGACACCGTCGAGGTGTTCCCGATGTACGGCCGCTACGCCGTTCGGGTGGAGTTCTGGGGCGACGAGGTCGACAGCCTTCGGAAGGTCGACCCCCTGGAGGGGGAGCTGAAGGGCGACCAGCGCGCGGTCCTGTTCCATCCCGCCGAACACTACTCCATCCCCGAGCAGCGCTTGGAGGATGCCATTGAGGAGATAGAGGAGCTGATGCACGAGCGGGTGTCGTACTTCGAGCGTCAGGGCGACCTCCTGGCGGCCCAGCGCATCGAGGAGCGAACCACCTTCGACCTAGAGATGCTCCGGGAGACGGGTTACTGTTCCGGCATCGAGAACTACTCGGTACACCTCAGCGATCGCGAGTCCGGGGAAGCTCCCTACACCCTGCTGGACTACTTTCCCGACGACTTCCTCACCGTCATCGACGAATCCCACCAGACGTTGCCCCAAATAAAGGGGCAGTACGAGGGGGACAAGTCCCGCAAGGACTCGCTGGTAGAGAACGGCTTCCGGCTCCCGACCGCCTACGACAACCGCCCGCTCACCTTCGAGGAGTTCACCGAGCGTACCGGCCGTACCCTGTACGTCAGCGCGACCCCAGGCGACTACGAGCGCGAGCAGTCCGATCAGGTGGTTGAACAGATCGTTCGGCCGACCTATCTGGTGGATCCCGCCATAGAGGTCCAGCCCGCTGACGGTCAGATAGACGACCTGCTGGAACGTATCGAGCATCGGACGAGCCGTGACGAGCGGGTGCTGGTTACGACGCTGACAAAACGAATGGCTGAGGACCTCACCGAGTACCTCGCCGAGGCCGGGGTGGCCGTTGAGTACATGCACGACGAGACGGACACCCTCGAACGGCACGAACTCGTCCGAGGGCTACGGCTCGGGGAGTTCGACGTGCTCGTGGGTATCAACCTCCTCCGGGAGGGGCTAGACATCCCGGAGGTGTCGCTCGTTGCCATCCTCGATGCCGACCAGGAGGGGTTCCTGCGCAGCGAGACTACGCTCGTCCAGACGATGGGGCGGGCCGCCCGCAATGTCAACGGAGAAGTGGTGCTGTACGCCGACCGGACGACCGACGCGATGAAGTCGGCCATCGAGGAGACCCGCCGGCGTCGGCGCATCCAGCGGGAGTTCAACGAGGAGCACGGCCACACTCCCGAAACGATCGACAAGGAGGTCGGCGAGACGAACCTGCCGGGCGCCGAAACCGACACCAGCGACGTCGCCGGAGTCGAACCCGACTCCGCCGAGGCGGCCCGTGAGCAGGTTCAGGCGCTCGAGCGCCGGATGCAGGAGGCCGCGGATAACCTGGAGTTCGAACTCGCGGCGGACATCCGCGACCGCATCAGGAAGATTCGCCAAGAGCACGACCTCGAGGAACAAGGAGTCCCACCCGAGGGCGACGGCGTCCCCTCACCGGAGTAGACCGGATCAGCCGGCGCTGCTGCCTCTGGACGGAGGCCCGGAACTCGGCGACTACCGGCTCCCTGTGTACGAGGAGGACGCGGGCTGTCCCCCGAACAGTGTCCGGGGACCCGTTCTGGGAGCGGCGATCAGCCTGCTTGCACTTGCAGGCCGGCACCCGACTATGCTGAGACCGCTTGAGACCGTATGGCGTATCAGACAACGGTCGGCTGGTCGCTTCTTACCTCGGGACTCGTCACCCTCCTTCTGGTCGTGTTGCCCGGTGATTCGCTCTGGTGGGGGGTCGGCCTGCTGCTCGCGGGTCTCGTCGCCCTCTACATCCGGCGGGGAGACGTCTCTGAGGCTTTCGGGGCGCTATCCTGACGCAATGTGGCGACGGTGTCCACGACAACGAATTTCGGGGGAGGGGGCGACCCCGTGACCCCGGCAACTCAGTTCTCCCGCTCAGGGTCCGGGTCGGGCTCGTCGATACCCTCGACGTCCATCGTCTCGACGGACAGCTCTAAGTCATCGCTATCGCCGTTG
>CAZLOO010000125.1:0-6607 GCA_964561055.1 uncultured Halobacteriales archaeon | reverse complement strand
GATGGTGAACAACGCCGGGCTCCAGATCCCGGGCGCGTTCCGCGAGGTGACGCCCGAGGATCTGGAACGGCTGTACGCGGTCAACGTCAAGGGGATGTTCTTCGGCTGTCAGGCGGCAGCCGACGACATGCTCGACCGGGACGATCCCGGCGTCGTCGTCAACACCGCCTCGATCAGTTCGAACCTGGCCCAGCACGGCCAGGTGGCCTACGACACCACGAAGGGAGCAGTTCGGATGCTCACCCGCGGCGCGGCGCTCGAACTCGCCGACGAGGGAGTCCGGGTCAACGCGGTCGCGCCGGGACAGATCGCGACCG
The DNA here is from genome assembly GCA_964561055.1 of uncultured Halobacteriales archaeon. GTDB lineage: Archaea > Halobacteriota > Halobacteria > Halobacteriales > Haloarculaceae > CAZLOO01. The sequence continues at coordinate 6,290 of CAZLOO010000125.1, read as the reverse complement.
AATTCGTCGACGGCTGGACCGACGAGGCGATTACGGCCGCACAGGAGGACGAGTTGCTCAAACCCGTGCCCCAGGGGCGGGCCGGCTTTCCCCGCGACGTGGCCGGAGCGGTGCTGTTTCTGGCGAGCGACGCGGCGGAGTACGTCACGGGCGAACTGCTCCACGTCGACGGCGGGTGGCACGTCTGCTGAAAGCCCGGCGTCGAACGCCGATCGACCCACTCCGTTCTCGCCAGGAGACAGCAAGCGCCAGGAGAAAAGGATCCGCTCGAAAGCGCGTGATCAGGCAGATTCCGCGTCCTCGGAGCCGTCTCGGAGAGACTCGACGAGCAGTTCCGACAGGTCGACGACTTCGAGGTCTTCCTCGAAGCCGCCGGTCTTGCGACCGTCCTCGTACATCGTCATACACATCGGGCAGGCGACGACGAACTTCTCAACCGCGCGGCCGGCGTCCGTGTCCTCAAGGGCCTCCCGGAGGCGCTCCTCGCTGGGCTTCTCGTCCTCGTTCTGCTCGAGCCACAGCCCACCGCCCCCGCCGCCACAGCAGTACGAATCCGCCCGGTTGCGGGGCATCTCGTGGAGCTCACAGCCGGTCGCCTGAACGAGTTCGCGAGGCGCCTCGTACTCGTCATTGAACCGCCCGAGGTGACAGGGGTCGTGATATGTGACGGTGTAGTCCAGTTCCATCCCGGTCAGCCCCAGCTGCCCGGCGGCGGCGAGGTCGTTGACGACCTGCGTGTAATGGGCCACCTCGGTTTCGCCGTCCGCGTTCCAGCGGCCCTCGATGTCGAAGTCCATCATCGGGTCCTCGGCCAGTTCGTCGAAGTCCACCTCCGGGTACTCGTTCTTGAATGTGTTGTACGAGTGGGGGTCGGTGCAGACGAGCGTCTCGAACTCACAGTTCTCGAACGACTCCACGAGCGTGCCGGCCTGGTCGAGGAACAGGAACTCCTCGCCGACCCGGCGGACGTCATTGCCGTCATACGCCTCGTCGTCGTAGAGGATGCCGACGTCAACGTCGGCGGCCTCGAACACCCGCGCCAGCGCCTGGGCGACCCGCTTGTTGCGGTCGTCGAAGCTGGGGTAATCCCCGACGTACCAGAGGTACTCGACGGACTGCTCCCGGGCGTCGGCCACCTCGAACTCCAGGTCATCGGTCCAGTCACCGCGGTTTCGGTTGTTTTCGCCGAACGTGTTCCCCCGGCGCTGGACGTTCTCGAACACGTCCTGCAGGTTCGAGGGCACCGCCCCCTCATCGGTGAGCTGGCGGTTCAGCCGGGTGAACGTCGAGAGGTGCTCGATCTCGACAGGGCAGGCGTCCATGCAGGCCATGCAGGCCATGCAGGACTTCATCGACTCTGAGGCGATGACCCCACCGTCGGTGGCGATGATGGGTTTAGACTCGTCGGGGTTGGCGTCCACAGACTCGCGGTAGCTCTTCAAATCGAGGATGACGTCTCGGGGATCGAGGTTGCGACCGGAGGCCTTGGCGGGGCACACCGAGGAGCAGCGGCCACACTTCGTGCAGGCGTCCTGGTCGAGCAGCTCCCGCCAGGTGAAGTCGTCGATGGACTCGGCGTTCGTGTGATCGAGGTCGAGCGGCACCCCCGGAAGACGCTTTCCGGCCTTCTCGTCGCGGGTAACGACATTGGCGAACGAGGAGATCATGTGGAACGGCTTGGCGTAGGGAATGGCCGCGATAAACAGGAACGCCAAGAGCGCGTGTGACCACCACAGCGCCGGGTAGGTCGCCCGGGCCATCCCCTCGGTCATGCCGGCGGCGCTCAACGTCCCGGCGACGAACCAGCCCACGAAGGAGACGGTCTCGAACTCCGGGAAGCCGGTGCCGAGGATGCGCACCGCCTCGACGACGTAGCCCCCGACGCCGAGCAGGAACAGCGACCACACCAGGAAGTCGTCCTCCCAGTTGGTGTGTTTCCCCCAGAGGCGCTCGTTACGGACGACATACCGGCGGTAGATGGCGACGCCAACGCCGACGACGAACAGGAACCCCATCGCGTCCATCACCAGCGAATACGACAGGTAGAAGTCGCCGACAAAGAACGACGAGCCCGTCAGGGTCCGCCAGATGTCGATGTCGATAGCAAGGATGGTGGTGCCAATCAGCAGCGTGAGAAAGCCCCAGAGAATAAACGAGTGCATCACCCCGCCGATCAGGTCGCGGTCGAACTGCTTCTGATTGGAGCCGACAATGCGTGCGGCCGACAGCACCCGTTCCGGGAGGTCCGCGAGCGCGTCGAAGCGGGCCTCGCGACCCTTCGCGTAGCGGGCAAACCGCTCGTACACCCCGTAGCCGAACACCAGCAGCGTTACGACGGCGAGGTAGTAGAACACGGCTTCACCAACCGGACCGATGAGCCAGAACGTCTCCCGGGTCTCCGCCTGCGCGATGACGGACAACGGCATGGCCCACTAACGTGCAGTCAGGGGGTTAAGCCTTGCCACTGCGGGGGTCTCGGGATGGGGGAGTGTGGTTGCGAGCCGGGCGGATTCCCCAGTAGATTCTTATACGGCAATCGCGTGTGATTTTCTCAGATGGACGAGAAGACCGAAGAGCTACGAGACATCTTTATCGACGTCGCGGACGGGGACACGGTGACGGAGAGCCAGGAGGAGGCGCGTGGCTCGCTGACGGCCGACGAGGATGCCGTCAAGGAGAAGCTGGCGGACGCTGTCGGGCGGATGCGCGAGGAGTTTGAGTTCGAAACTGAACTGGACGACGCCGCCCTCCAGACGGTGGTCAGACGGTTCTACGACGGCGACGACGACACGGCCATCGCCGAGGAGCTGGACGTCGAGCGCGCGGCGGTTGTGGAGGCGCGCTACGACCTCCATCTGCTGCGCGAGCGGGAGCTCCAGCCGCCCTTCGAGCTGTCGGCGCTCAGGGAGCTGCTGGAGGAGAAGAACACCGTTGCGGGCGTCGCGGAGGCGTTGGAGGTGTCCCCCTCGACGGTGCGTAAGTACCGCGAGGTGCTGGCGGTGCGGGACGCCATCCGACGGGTGAACGGCCGGTTCACCGACGAGTTCGCGGAGCTGCTGACCGACGCTGACATAGAGGAGGGACTCACCGACGACGTGAAACAGGACGGCTTAGACGAGGCGACCGAGGGGATGGAGACGAACGTCTCCTTCTGAGCCGGAGTGGAACCGTTTAACCCACGGGGGCACCGAGCCCGGAGCATGAGCGACGCGACGAAGATCGTCATCGGAACGCTTGCGGTCTCCGCGCTGCTGGCGCTGGCACTGGTCGTCGTGCTGGCGCTGCAGTGATGTTTGAGAAGCGAGAGCTAGAAGGAGAGCTGGCAGGGGTCCGCGAGCGTCACGCACCGGGGGCACTGGTGCTGGAGACCCCGGAATTCGAAACCCTCCCGCCCGAGCAGGCCGAGGGACTGGGGTTGCTGGTCGAGCGCCTCGAGCCGGCCGAGCACGACCGGTCCTGGCTGCCGCCGGACGCGCCTGAACAGCTCCGGCGCTACGTGGAGTCGGAGTTCACCGTCGGCCTTCCCGGTGACGGTGGGATCGCCTGGACCGCCCAGACGGCGCCGCCCTGCGTGTTTCTGAAGTCCCGCCTGGAGGGGAGCCCGGAGCCGTTCCGAGAGTTCCTGCTCGCGGAAGCGCTGGTCCAGGCCGGTACCGGGCTGCCAGAGACGTTTCTCGGGTTCTTCCGGGAGCGCTATCAGGAGCTGTCGGCGGTGGGGCTGGGGCCGGCCGACACCTACCAGCTCGCGGCCGCGCTGTACGAGGCGTACCTAGGGCTCCACACTCGGCCGGTGTTCGCGGAGTGGGCCGAACCGTTCCCCGGGCTGTACGACGCCTGGGTCGATGCAGGCGAGCGTCTGGTCGGCCGGCTGGAGGGACTCGCCCGAGAGGTCGCCACCGGGGAGACGAGCTTCGCGGCCGCCGCCGAACTCGCCTGCAGCGCGGTCAAGCATGATGTTGACGTGCCGACCCCCTTCGGCGCGCTCGATACGGCCGCCTACCGGGAGTCGGGCCCGGAGTTCGCCGTCGCGTGGGCACGCAAAACTATCGGACGCATGGACGACGAGAACGCGGGAACTTAAGACCGCACCAGCCTCTTCAACCAGTATGGACTACGCGCTCGCCACCGAGGGTGCGCCCGACAGCGTCCCGGGGGGGACAGGTGTCATGCTGCTCCACCCCAGCACGGGCGAGACCGACCGAATCGACACGGAGTTCCTCTCAGTCGACGCCGACCACCTGTTCGTCCTCTCGACGCGGACGACCGCCCGCGAGGTCCAGCAGAAACTGGAGTACTACGGCGTCGACGAGTCGAAGGCCGTCATTCTTGACACGCTCTCCATCGAACGGGGGTACGCCCGGCGGGCCGGGGAGAACATCCGCTACGTCGCCTCGCCGGAGAACCTGGATGGCATCGTCGACAGGCTGGAGGAGTTCTTGGAGAGCCACGACGGGAAACAGCGCGTCAGCGTCGACTCCGTGACGGAGATGGCGTACTACGCCGACGAGGAGCGGACCCGCGAGGCCGTCGAACGGATGCTGGAGCTGCTCGCTGAGCACGACGCCATCGGCATCTTCCACGTCGCAGAGGAGGTCCACGACCAGGAGGTGCTGGACGGCTACCGGGAGCTGTTCGACGGGGTGATCCATCTCCGGGAGGACGGCTCCGTGGAGTGTGACTTCTGAGGAGGGGTTTAGAACACGCTGTCGGCGGTCGCGGCGCCGACCACCGAGAACACGCTGGCGACGGCGACCGCCTTCCCAGTGGTGAACGTCTTCGTGGCCAGCGACGCGCCGGCGAGGAACGTCTCGGGAGCGTTGAACAACAGCGCCAGTATCGTCACCGAGCCGAAGGAGACCCCCATTAGGGAGAGAAAGCGCAGCGGGATGCCGGCGACCTCCGGCTCGCGGTCCGGGTCCCGGTCGTCGGCGGCGTACAGCGCGCCATAACCGATAGCAAACACCATCAGCGCAGTCAACGCCCCCTGGAGGCCGTTCATCGAGCCGGCAAGCACCCACACCTCCTCAGTGACGACGAACGGGCCGGCCAGCAGGAACCCGCCCACCAGTTGCTGGGCGGTGTCGGCTGCTCGGAACCGGCGGTTCGGCCCCACCATACCCCGCGCAGACCGCCCGCGTGTAAAACGCTCCCGTTCCGGGGTCAGGCTTATCGGGCGGGACGGCACAGAGCAGGTATGGTACTTGCACAACACATCCTGCTCCAGGCGATGCCGAGCGGTGGGCTGTTCGGTTCGGTCCTGCAACTCCTGACTATCGTCGGGACACTCGTGTTGTTGCTGGTGCTCGTGGCGTTCGGCGCGTTCGCCTACCGCAGCCTCGCCGGCGACGGCGTCGAGTGGCCCGAGGACGAGCGCGAAGACGACAGCACTGTTAACCGCGGCGGCGACGACGACGAGTGGGATTACTACTGAGCCGGCTCATAATCGCGCTCGCCGGCTTCGACGGCCGTTTCCAGCCAGTTCTCCTCCGGCGGGAGCGGGCAGTCGAACGTCCCGGAGTACGCACAGAACGGGTTGTACGCGAGGTTGAAATCAAGCGTCATTCGCTCCGGTAACTCCACAGGCCCGCCATCCACCTCCAGTTCCATATACCGGCCGGCGCTGTAGGTCTGCTGGCCGGTGGTCTTGTCTCGGAACGGGACGAAGAGGTGAGCTTCCCCGGGCTGTCTGTAGCCCGCGAGCGTGTGCTCGGTTCCCCCGAGATCAAACTGCAGGGTGACGGCCCGGCGGTAGCGCATCTCCCCGCCGGTGGTCGTCTCCATGTACACCGGCTCGGGATCGTCGTGAACCTCGACAGCCGCCTGCACGCGGTAATTGGGGTCGGGGTCGTAGTACGCCAGCCCGTCGAATCCGTCGCGTTCCTCGGGAGGAATGGGCGACTGAGGATGCTCGGCGAAGAAGCGGTCCTTTTCGGCGCGGTTGTCGGCGAGGCGCTCGCGCCAATCAGCGGCGTCATCCATACCGGGCGTTGGACCCGGGGGCGTGTAACCGTTCGGCGTGGTCGTGCCGGGTATGACAGACCCTGGCACCCTTTGCAAGACTTAACCCACTCGCCGCGCAACCTCCCGTATGAGCAACGAGGGCAGGAAGAACCTGCGCATGCCCGACGACGGGGAGGTGTTCGCAGTCGTCGAGAGCATGCTGGGTGCGAATCGCGTCCGAGTACGGTGTATGGACGGTGTGACACGGACAGCGCGCATCCCGGGGCGGATGCAGAAGCGGGTGTGGATCCGCGAGGACGACGTCGTGCTCGTCGAGCCGTGGGACTGGC
>CAZLOO010000124.1:0-6669 GCA_964561055.1 uncultured Halobacteriales archaeon | reverse complement strand
CAGAGGCCGTTTTCATGGCGACATCGGTGGCCACAGTCGGATTTGTAATTGCGTGCGCCGGCCTTCACTGGCGGACCGAACGCTCGGAATCGGTCTAGCCGACTGGGATGAGTACTTTGGATACGCCCGCGCGCCCAACGGTACGACTAACTGCTGGGACGGGATCCGGCCGGGAAGGAACTGCGCAATTCTGAGGCGGTATCCTGCATCTTAGATGAGTGAGGCTGCAACCTCAATCATCACTGTAGTCAGATGACACCCGCAATAGCGAGCACCACCAAGTTCCACGCTGTTACGAGAAGGCCGAGGAATGCCAGTCCGATAGGAATGCCCTTCCGGTAGGGCCGGGCAACACTCCGAGCGAGCACGTAGAAACCAACGAGCGTCGCGCTCTTAAGTACAAGAACGATCTTGAAACCATACTGTTGAACTAGCGGTGCCGCGACACCCAGCTCGACGACGCCTGGACTGCGCATCCCTACCGCTGTCGTCACCAGATCGCCGATTCCGAATAGCATGAGTGCTACGCCCCACCGAAGAGATGGGCGTGTTGACAAGGTGGCCCGGGAGCGGGGAACCACGTCCAAGTTCATTTACCCATAGTATAACCGCCACTCTAATGATAAGTCACTGCTTAGATTCGAACGCTCTGTTCGTTAGTCCAGACATAGGACAGGAGGAGACGGTTAGAAATGGAATTTATGATTCAGGGTAATAATTCTTACCAATCCGAAATCATATAGAACACTCGATGTAAAGTTAGTCCGGATGGACGGGGGGTCGCTGGACGTGGAAATCACACTTTGCCATCCCGATGGGTGCTTCACTCTGCTCTGACTCCATAACAGACCTAGTTTGTAGGCGATTAAATGGGCTATCTATTGTTAGAAGTAGTTACTCAACACTTCGTAGACTATCTGACCCTCATTCTCAATCGGCACGTACTTCAGTCACTCCGTGGTCCACGCGTCGTCCCGCGGGGCAAGGCCGGCGTCGCGCATGAGCCGCCGGATGTGAGGAAGCGAGTACTCCACGCCGAACTCCTCGCTGACGAGTCTCCGAACGAGCGGCGGCGTCCAGTACTCAGCACCGTAGCCGGCCGCCGAGGGTGGCTTCTGAAGCACCTGCACAAACTGCTCTTGCTCCTTGGGGGTGAGCTTGGGTGGGCGCCCAGGCCGCTCGTCATCCCTGATCGCCTCACCAAGTGGCCGCGAGTCGATCCGTGTGAGCCAGTTGTACACCGTCTTCCGGGCGATGCCGTACTGCTCGGCAATCTCGGTCTGTGTGAGACCGTGTTTATGATTTAAAGCGACGACAAGCCGCAACGCAGGCGTTTTCGACTCGACACGTTCCAGCTCCGCCCGGAGGTCGTCCGCCGAGACGTCTCGTAGGTCAACCATGACTTGTGTACCGAACTTCTATGAGTAATAACTTCTGATTTTACCGTTCAGCGAAAGCTATATGTCCTCCGCGTCTACAGTTGTAATTCGCTCCGGAGCGAGCCCTTCTCAAGTAGACCGACGAAGCCACCGAGTGGCTGGGAGAGACGGATCTTCGTCCGGGTGACTGGTGGCAAAGTCGTAGGAAGCATCGCCTGTAATTTAGATCTCCTTGACACGCTGGTAGCCGCTGTCCAGCGCGGCCGCGTCCTCCGGAAGCAACGCGACCAGCAGGTAGGAGGCGTAGTCGGCGAAGTAGTCAACCAAGCTTGCGATCCGCTGGGCATCAAGCGCCTCCAGGGAATCGAGAATCATGAACGGCATCGTCTCGTGGAGGTCGTGAACTAAATAGCCCGCCAGAGCGAACACGAGACCAGTAAGCTCCCGTTCGGACTCGCTCAGGTGGGCGACAGTGTCCTCGTACACCGCGCCATCTCCCGTTGTCCGGACGACCTGCAGGTCGAATGCCGATTGGGTGACAGTCTCGTGACCCTCCCGGACCTGCTCTTGAACCCGTTCGATCCAAATCCGCTCGATGTTGTCGTACTCCAACACATCCAGTAGCGTCTCCATGTGACCGTTGAACGCCTCCACCGCGTTCTGCTCCAGGCGGTCGATTTTGGTGCGCTGGCGCTCCAAGGACTCCTCAACCGAGTCGATTTGCTCTTCGATAGCCTCCTCCTCGGCGATGGCCTCCTCGATAGGGGCTATCTCCTCGGTGACCTCCTCAATATCCTCCCGGAGCGAATCACGCTCGAACTCAAGCTGATTGGCCTCCTTGTGGAGTTCCAGCACCGTCTCTTGGGCCTCTGACTCCAGCTCCTCGACCGTCGACTCGAGCTCCTCCACCTGATCCGCGAGGGTCTCCCGACGCTCTTCGAGGGTGGCCAGCGTCGACTCACGGCTCTCAATCTCCGTCTCAACCTCCGCGAGCGTCTGTTCGATGCGCTCGCGCTCGCGCTGGTGGCTTGTGTACTCGTCACGCTGCTCGACTAATTCGTCTATCTCCGCCGACAGCGAGCTTCGCTTCTGGACCTGCTCGCGGCGGAACGCTTCCATCTCGGAAACGATCTCCTCGATCTGTTCCGTTTTCACCTCGCTCCCGCAGGTCCAGCAGACCGTTCTGTCGGCCGCGAGCTGGTCAGTGAGCGACTCGTCCCCCCCGGCGGTCCTGCCCTCGGTGAGCTCGTCGAGCAGTCCCGGCTGGCCGTCCTCCAGCATGTCCCGGTTGAATTCCAAGAGCTTCTGGAGCTGGGTGATCGACGCCTCAACCGAGGACTTGTGATCCCGGAGCCGGTCTATCTCGCTATCCAGCTTCGACAGCTCCCCCTCCGACGTCTCGGGGAGCGTCGCTAGCTCTTCTTCCAGTGACTCTCGCTCTGCCTCCGAGGCAGCGAGGCTCTCCCGCTGGATATCGATGCGCTGTTCAACGCGGTTCAGCTCGGCCTGAGTGTCCTGAAGTTCGGTGAGCGCGGCCTCCCGTTCGGCCTTCTGTGCCTGGGTCTTCCCCACATCCGCGTCGAGCCCCTCGAGCCGGTCGCGCTTCCGCTCGAGTTCCGCCTTCTTCTCAGAGAGTCGCTGCTCAAGACGGGTCCGACGCTGCTTCAGCTTGGGGAGCCGCTCGCGGAGAGCGTCGATGCGGTCGATCTCTTCTCGTAGCTCTTCGCGCTCGCGCTTGAGCCGGCGAATCTCCGACTGGATCTCCCCTGTATCCACCGGCTTCATGATTATCTCCCGGAGGTCGTCTTGGCGGACGATGGCCTGGCGAGCCTGGTTGTTCTCAAGCAGGAACGCGAATAGCCCAGCCGTCTCGGAGTCCTCCGCGTAGGGATCGCCACCGAAGCGGAGGCTCCCGTTTTTCCGGACTACGGTCCGCGTGTAGGTCTCACCGCCGACGGCGAGCTCCACCTTCCCTGACTCGGCGTCGCCCTTCAGCGTCACACTGTCCCCCCCGAGTCCCGCGATCACTGCCTGCAGGAACGAGGTCCTGTTGGTGGCATTCCGACCGGTCAGAAGTGTCACTCCAGATGAAAATTCCACGTCCGCGGTGTCGATGCCGCCGATGTTCTGAACTGTCAGTCGCGCGCCCGGCCGGTCCAACTGTGAATCCATACTTTCTGATACTGCGTTGCCCAACCGTATGTAAAAACTGTTCGTTACCATTCGGCATTAATATGCGGTGCAGAGTCGCTGTCCCCCAGTGCATCGAGGACAGCCTGGACGCGTATGTAACAGCCGTACTTCTGTTACACCCTACTTCCGGCGGCATCTCCCTGGCCGTCGGTGCCTTCCGCCGAGCAGTCACAGCCCCCCTGATCGAAGAACTCGCTGACTGACAGCGTCCTGAAACAGTCCGAACAGCTCACGGAGATGTCGACGTACACGTCAATGTCCCCAATACCGTAGTCGTCGGTCCCCTGTAGCTCTTCGAGCTTAGTTTCCGTGACGACGGCCGTTCGGTTCTGCAGCGCCCGGATGCTCTCCAGCTTGTCGGCCGGGTCCGACTCGCTGGCTCCAGAGTCGCGGTCCACATCCAGCCGTTCTTTCATGTGACGGTTGATCGCCTGGTAGGACACGAAATCGTCGGTGAGCCGGGCGACGTCTACCCCCCGCTGTTTGAGCCGGCTGCGGGCCTGTGTCCGCTTCCCAGCGCTGACCTCGTCGTCGGTCAGCAGCCGCAGCGTGTTCGCGACCTCCCCGTCGAGCGGCGGCACCCCGGCGTCCTCCATCGCGGCGGCGACCACCCGCTCGTTGAAATACTCGGCCAACTCCCGGAGGCTGTACCTGTCCTCCTCGCGGGTCCACAGATCAACCAAGGTGCGGTCGATCCCGTCCAGTCCGTACTGCTCGGTCACCCTGCTCACCTTCGAGTTGTAGGTGGCAGCGTCAGACTCGGAATCGGTCACATCATCCTACTGGGACCAACCAGTTATACAGTTTTCCGTCCGCAATGCGGTTCCCGAATCCGAGCCGGCCGCCATTGGTCACGGCAGGACGGCGGATTCTATCGGTGCAACTGAACCAAGCACCGCGGAGGGTTCGTCCTGGTATCCGTTGTGGTTACACTTTACAGTCCATCCCGCGTTGATACGCCCATGACCTGGGAGTTCGAGCGGGTCGCCGGGCCGTACGGCTTCACTGAGGGCCCCGTCTGGGACGGCGAAGCCATCATATTCAGCGACATGCCGAGCGACCGGATTTTCCGCTACGATCCGGACGCAGGGGAGACGATTGTGCTGCACTCGGAGACGAACGCCGCGAACGGGCTGAAACTGGACGAGCAAGGCCGGCTGTACGCCTGCGAGATGAACGGCCGCCGGGTCGTCCGCTACGACCACGACGGGCGGACCCCCATCGCCACCCATTACCGGGGCGACCGGTTCAATAGCCCGAACGACCTGGCGATCGAGGACGGACAGCTTTGGTTCACCGACCCGTACTATGGGGCGCCCTGGGAGGACTCCGGCCGAGAACTTGATCTCGGCCACCGGTCCGTGTACCGGGTGGACCTGTCCGACCCAGAACTGCCGGTGACCCGCGTGACAACCGACACCGTACAACCAAATGGGCTGTTGGTTTCACCCGATCGAGGGACCCTCTACGTCGCCGAACACCTCTCCGGCGAGGATCCCGTGATGACGCTGGTGGCCTACCCGATCAACGACGACCTCTCCGTCGGCGAGGGTAAGGTCCTCCACGACTTCGCGCCTCACCGCGGAATCGACGGGATGTGTCTCGACAGGGATGGGAATATCGTGGCGCCAGCCGGTGCCGAGGGGAGCGGACCGGGTTCGTTGCTCTACGTGTTCGCGCCAGACGGCAACGTGCTCAAGACCCACCCATTCCCGGACTCGCTCCCGACCAACTGCGCGTTCGGCGGGGAGGAGCTCTCGAGACTCTACGCGACCGGCGGCGATGGGGGCCTCTACCGAGCGGAGACCGATCGGACGGGCTACCTCGGCGCGCGGTAAGACCTCTCAAACAGGGCCCGATCGGGCTCGGTTCCTGCCATCCCTATCTTTAGGCTGTCTGGTGATCCGACAGCCGTCGCGTGACCCACGGTTGGCACGCCCCGGAAACAGTCGCCGCGGTTCTCATATGGAGACTTGGCTTCGCCGACCCAACCGAATGAATCGACCGACCTGAGCGACGTGAGGCCCAGCGGGGCCGGGATTCCGTTCTCCACCGCAGAACGGGTTCTCTTCTCCGGTACGACTCTCCGATACGCCGAGAAACCGAGCCATTCCGGCGACGGCACTGCATCTCTCCCAGCCTTGGGGAGTCATCGCTCCTCTGATCCACCGATACCACTGGGGTTGCTGGTCGGCCTGTCTTGTCTCCCGAGCGCCGGTTCGCTCGTGGGGGCTGTGCGCGGCCGGTCCTGGGAATTCCACGAATCGGAGACCCTGCGACCCCGGACGGTTTGGTCCCATACTCGACTCTGGAGTCGTCTCCATCAGAGCCCCTCGGGGCCGCTCAGCCTCGTGACGGCTGCGTCCCCGAGTGCTCAACGATGCGGGACATCGACCTCCCGATCCAGGTTTGCCCTGTCGGAGATCCACCGAGCCCTCTCAACTTTCGGGTTTCCGGGTCCCTGGGAGGGAGTGTTTCCCGTTCGCAAGGGCCGATGTTCTCGTACAGAGAATCACTCTTTCATCGTCATCGCGCGGTCGACGGGCCACAGATAGAGGGGGCTGACCGAGTACCGGGGAGCGTCCGGGACTTAAGGGTACTTGATGTTCAGCTCGATGACGTTCGCCGCCCGACGGACCTTGTCCGGGGCTGTCTCAGTGAATCGGTCGCCGCGCATCCGGTTGGTGGGTGCGGAGATGCTGATTGACCCGAGCACCTTTTCGCCGGACCGGACTGGGGCGGCGACACACCGAACCCCTGGGGTAGCCTCCCCGTCGTCGAAAGCGACCCCATCGGCACGGATCTCCTCGAGTTCGTCGTACAGCGCCTCGCGGTCGGTGATGGTGTTCTCCGTGACTGCGGGGAGGCCGTGCCGGTCGATGATCTCCGCGCGGCGGTCCTCGCCGAGGAACGCCAGAATGGCCTTTCCCAGCGACGTCGCGTGGAGGTACTTTCGCTTGCCGGCGAAGGTGTCGTAGTCCAGCCCCTCCTCTCCTTTGGAACGGTAGAGGTAGACGCCTTCACCGTGCTCCTCGACCAATAGGTTCGCCAGTTCGTCGGTCTGGTCGGCCAGCCAGTCGATCTGTGGCTCGGCGGT
>CAZLOO010000123.1:0-6704 GCA_964561055.1 uncultured Halobacteriales archaeon | reverse complement strand
ACGGCATCAGGATGCGGTTGGTGACGAAGCCGGGCTTGTCGTCGGCCTCCCAGGTTTCCTTGCCGAGCGCCTCCGCGAACCCGTGGGCCAACTCCGTCGCCGCGGGGGCAGTCTTCTCGCCGACCACCACCTCGACACCCTTCATTACGGCTACGGGATTCATGAAGTGCAGGCCGACCACCAGCTTCGGCCGGTCGGTGGCGCTCGCGATGGTGGTGATCGACAGCGTGGAGGTATTGGTCGCCAACACCACCCCCTCCCCACAGACCTCGTCGAGATCGCCGAACACGTCCTGCTTCACGTCCATGTCCTCGATGACCGCCTCCACCACGAGATCACAGTCCGCTAGATCCGCCAGTGCGGTTGTCGTGTCAATTCGGTCGAACGCCGCGTCGGCCTCCGCGGCAGAGAGGCTCTCCCGGTCGACCAGCCGGTCGAGGCTCTCGCGGACGTTCTCCAGCCCGCTGTCGATGAACCGTTGTTCCACGTCCCGAACGGTGACGTCGTAGCCGCTGGTCGCGGCCACCTGTGCGATGCCGCCGCCCATCGTGCCCGCGCCGACGACGCCCACGCGCTCGATGTCCTCCAGTGTACGCATACCCCCGGGTCGGCTGCCGGGGGGTAAAAGCACCCGGTCTACCGATCGTCGGGGCGTAGGATGGCGGTTTCGGGGAATCGTCTCACTGCCGCAGGTGACCGGCCGGCGCCGGGAACCGTGCCGGTCCGGGCGCCACGGGGCCAGTCGCGGGGTGTGTTTCCACTACGTTCATTACCGGTCCGGGAGACGGCGGCGGTATGAGCACGGAGCGCGCGGTATGGCTGAAGGCCGACAGCGAGGTCGGCGACTGGGACGCCCGTCGCCGACGCATTACCGCCGGGCTGGAGGCCGGGGTGGACTGGGTGCTGGTCGACGCCGCGGATGTCGAGCGGGCCCGGGAACTGGGACAAGTGAACGTGGCCGCCTTCGCCGGTGACGACGTCCACGTGATGGACGCCGAGCCCAAACAGGACAGCCAGCCCGACGCCCGCATCGTCGGCAAGGGCGGCGAGGGGGACGGCACGGTGGACCTCCCCTCGGACTTCTCGGGCAGCGCTGACCTCTCGACGCTGCGCCGGGAGGAGGGCCCAGCGGGCGGGTTCGTCCGCATCTTCGACGAGGGGTACGAGACGTTCGCGGAGGCGGTCGCCCAGGACGCGGAGTATACCATCGTCGTCGGCGAGGACTGGCAGATTATTCCCCTTGAGAACCTCATCGCCCGCATCGGCGAGGAGACCAACCTGGTCGCGGGCGTCACGACCGCCGACGAGGCCCGCACCGCTTTCGAGACGCTGGAGCAGGGTGCCGATGCCGTCCTGCTGGACACGGACGACCCGGACGAGATACGCGCGACCGTCGAAGCACGGGACGCCATCGGCCGCGAGCGCCTCGACCTGACGTGGGCGACGGTGGCCGACGTCGAGCCGGTGGGCAGTGCCGATCGGGTGTGTGTGGACACCGGCAACCTGTTCGAGAGCGACGAAGGGATGCTCGTCGGCTCGATGTCCCGAGGGCTCTTTTTCGTCCACGCGGAGACCGCCGACTCACCCTACGTCGCCTCCCGGCCGTTCCGCGTGAACGCCGGCGCCGTCCACGCCTACGCCCGCGCGCCCGACGGGACGACCAGCTACCTCTCGGAGCTGCGTAGCGGCGACGAGATACAGGTCGTTGGCACGGACGGCGCCACCCGGGAGGCCATCGTCGGCCGGGTAAAGATCGAGAAACGCCCCATGTTTCGGGTACAGGCGACCGTCAGCACCGAGCAGGGAGAGGACCGCATCGAGACGCTGCTCCAGAACGCCGAGACCATTCGGGTCGCCACCCGTGAAGGCCGCCGGTCGGTGACCGACCTCGAACCGGGCGACGAAGTGCTGGTGTACTACGAGCCGACCGCCCGCCACTTCGGCGAGGCCGTCGAGGAGAGCATCATCGAGCGGTAGGTGCCGTCCACCCACACCTGATGAAACGACCGCTCATGACCGTTTCAGAGCCTGCAACACGTGTCGAGCCGTGCATACAAACAGCCACGGGACCAACGACCGTTCGTCGGCACCGGGACGGCGGCCGCCGGCGCCCATTCCCAGTGCCGACCGGTCTCCCCGCTGTGCGCGCGGCCATCCCCCCAGCCGCGCGCTATCTGACCTCGTCGGCGTCCTCGGGATCGACGACGTCACCCGTCGCGGGGTAGACCCCGACCTGCTCGCAGACATCGCCTAACGGGCAGGCGTCCGGGTCGTCCAGGCAGGCCGGCCGGCGCGCGGTGCAGTAGTCACGGCCGAACTGGATGCTCGCGGTGTGGCCGAACCCGCACTTCTCAGGGGGAACGTTCCGCTCCAGCACCGCCCGGACGGCCTCGTGGTCGGCGTCGGCGGGCGCGATGCCGAGACGGCGGTACAGCCGATGGACGTGTGTGTCGACGGGGAACACCCCTGAGCGGCCGCCCGCGAACAGCAGCACGCAGTCGGCGGTTTTCGGGCCGACTCCCTTCATGTCGAGCAGGGCCGCCCGCACCTCGTCGGGGTCGCCCTCGCGGACGAACGCGTCGAACTCGGCGGTGCCGCCGTACTCCTCGACGATCCGGTCCGCCAGCCGGATGAGCGTCTCCGACTTCTGGTTGTACAGGCCGGCGTGGCTGATGGTCTCGGCCAGCGTCGACTGCTCGGCGGCCGCCAGCGACCGCGCGAGGTCACCCTCGTCGGCGGGGCCGCCGGCGCCGTAGCGCTCCATCAGGGCCTCGTGGGCCGGCTGTGAGGCCTTGTCAGAGGTGTTCTGGGACAGCACCGTCCGGACGAGACACTCGACGCCATCCTGGCCACCGTAGGTCTTCTGCCAGTACATCTCTCCGAGGCGGTCGATCACCTCCTCGGCCAGTGTCGATGGCTCCTCGCTCGCCGGGAACGCCGACTTGCGACCGCCGCCGGCATCGCCGCCGGAGATGTTCTCGGCGGGTTCCTCGGTCATACGTCTGACTAGGGCGGGACTGTCCTGTATCCACCGCTCGCGGCAGGCGTTCGCCGCGCCGAGGCCGCCGTCCACGGGCGCGTCAGTCTGTGACGCGGTGACGCGCAACCGGCCGGATTTATACGCCGCGCACTCCGACCGTTCAGTATGGACGATAGGACGTACGCGGCCGACGCCGAGCCCGGCGAGACCGCCACGCTCGCTGGCTGGGTTCACGAGATACGCGATCTCGGGGGAATCGCCTTCCTCATTCTGCGGGACCGCACCGGGCGCATCCAGGTGAAGTTCGCCGAGGAGATGGACGATGACCTCGTCGAGCGGGGGACCAACGTCGCCCGCGAGTCGGTCGTCCGGGTCGAGGGGAGCGTCGAGGAGGAGCCCCGCGCCCCAACGGGCGTGGAGGTCGTCCCAGAGAGCTTCGAGGTCGTCGCCCCCGCGGAGCCGGGGCTGCCGCTCGATCCTTCCGGGAAGGTGGACGCGGAGCTCCCGACGCGGCTCGACAACCGCACTCTGGACCTGCGACGCGACGAGGCGAAGGCCGTCTTCGAGATCCGCTCGGCCGTCCTCCGGGGAGTGCGCGAGTACTTCCGGTCGGTGGACTGCACGGAGATCAACACGCCGAAAATCGTCGCTACCGGCACGGAGGGCGGGACGGAGCTGTTCCCGGTCACCTACTTCGGGCAGGAGGCGTTCATGAACCAGTCGCCGCAACTGTTCAAACAGCTGATGGTCGGCTCCGGGCTGGAACGGGTGTTCGAGATCGGTCCGATCTTCCGGGCCGAGGAGCACAACACCCCGCGGCACCTCAACGAGGCGACCTCCATCGACTTCGAAAGCGCGTTCATGGACGCGAGCGAAGCGATGGACGTCTGCGAGGGCGCCGTGCGGGCGGCCTACGAGGCGGCCGCGACGGACTGTGCCGACCAGCTCGAGACGCTCGGGTTCGAGCCGGACTCGTTCGCCCCCGACGCTGAGCCGTTCGCGCGCATCACCTACCAGGAGGCCATCGACCGCATCAACGCGCTGGGCGTGCTCGACGAGCCGCTCGTCTGGGAGGACGACCTCCCAACGGAGGGCGAGAAGGCGCTGGGCGAGGAGATCGGCCGGCACTACTTCATCACGAACTGGCCCAGCGAGGTGAAGCCGTTCTACATCAAGGACCATGACGACGATGAGGAACTGTCGACCGGCTTCGACCTGAACCATCCCCGGATGGAGCTCGTCTCCGGCGGCCAGCGTGAGCACCGCTACGAGCACCTCATCGCCGGCTTCGAGCAGCAGGGGCTGGATCCGGATGCGTTCGCATACTACACGGAGATGTTCAAGTACGGCATGCCCCCCCACGCCGGCTTCGGGCTGGGCGCCGAGCGCCTGCTGATGACGATGCTGGAGCTGCCGAACATCCGCGAAGCTGTCATCTTCCCTCGGGACCGCCAGCGCCTGTCGCCGTAGGGCCTGGTTGCGGTTGGAGTGTCGCCGTCGGGTGTTCGGCTGGGAACGTTTCCGCTCCCGACGCTTCGGCCGCGAACGGTCGGAACGCCCGGCCGGGCTCACCGGCTGCGACTCGCTACACGCTTCGAGCCTTCGTTCACTGGCGCTTACTCGGGCTGTTTATATTTGCGTCGTCTCGTTCGGCGGGGCCGGCGCCCCGGTCCCACCCGCGTCGGCTGATCGACCATCCATCTCGGGCGGAGCTTTCCGGCTGTGGTTGTCGGCGTTGAACCACGCACACGGATACGAACTCCCGATAACGGACGCAGGAATCCACTCCAGCCATGGGCAGAGCAGAAGCTCACCTATCCACGTGACCGGCACCCGTAGTTTTACCGTCCCGTCACGGGAGAAGCGGTCATGGCCCCGGAGATAACCCGCATCGAGTCCGTCGAGTTCAGCTACCCCATAGAGGACGTCGGCACCGACCCTAACGGCTTCAACCTCGTGTACGAGCCCGGGACCACGACCCGCCGGAAGCTGTTCGGGCTGCGGGTCCACACCGACGCCGGGCCCACGGGAGAGTACGTCGGCGGCAACTCACCCGGGATGGCACAGCTCAATACGGTTGCCGACTACATGGTCGGCCGGAACCCCCTCGCCCGGGAGCGCCACTGGTCAGAGCTGAAACGCGGCCTCCGGAAGTACGACCGGATGGGTATCGGCCCGCTGGACATCGCGCTGTGGGACTTCGCCGGCAAGTACCACGGCGCCCCGATCCACGAACTGCTGGGCACCTATCGCGAGCGGCTGCCCGCCTACGCCTCAACCTACCACGCCGACGACAACGGCGGGCTCGACAGCCCGGAGGCGTTCGCGAACTTCGCAGAGGACTGTTGGGACATGGGTTACGGCGGCTTCAAGATCCACGGCTGGGGCGGGAGCGACGCCAGGCGGGACATCGACCGAGAGGTGGCGACCGTCCACGCCGTCGGCGAGCGGGTCCCCGACATGGACCTGATGCTGGACCCGGCCTGCGAGTACGAGACCTGGGGCGGCGCACTCACGGTCGGGAGGGCCTGTGACGAGCAGGACTTTTTTTGGTACGAGGACCCCTACCGGGACGGTGGTATCTCCCAGCACGCCCACCGGCAACTCGGCGAACATCTCGCGACGCCACTGCTCCAAACGGAACATGTCCGCGGGCTAGAGCCGTTCGCGGACTTCCTGGATTCAGGCGCGACCGACTACGCTCGCGCGGATCCGGAGTACGACGGCGGAATTACCGGCGCGGTCAAGCGCGCCCGTATCGCCGAGGGACACGGGCTGGACGTGGAACTGCACGCCCCCGGCCCGGCACAGCGGCACGTGATGGCAGCGACGCGCAACGCGAACTACTACGAGATGGCGCTGGTCCACCCCGACTGCCAGAACACGGCGCCGCCGGTGTACGCCGGCGGCTACGAGGACCGCCTAGAGACCATCGACGAGGACGGCACCGTCCCCGTGCCCGACGGGCCGGGGCTGGGCGTGGAGTACGACTGGGAGTACGTCAAGGACAACGCCACCGGGCGGCGGAGCTACGACTGAGCGCGGGCGAACGCATCGCTTATTAGCTGGCCCCCGGAGATGTCAGTATGCTCGCGCCCGCGTTGTCGCTCGTGCTCCAGGAGACGCTGTATCCCGGGGCGGTCGCGGCCGCCGGCTGGGTGATCCTGCTCGGCGGACTGGCGCTCACCGCCGCCTGGCTGGTCTACGTGACACGCTGACTACTCCTCGGCGACCGTCGAGCGCTCCCGGAGCCAGTCGGCCGCGCGCTCGACCTCCTCTGGGTCCTCGCCGCGCAGTTTCACCCGCACCAACTCACCCGGATAAGAGCCAACGGCGACATCGAACTGCTCGCGTAGCTCCGCGAATCGCTCGATGAGGCCACTCTCCGGTTCGTCCACTGGGACGGTGACGACGTGCCGGACGGTGCCGGAGAACTCCTCGGCGACGCTCTCGAACATCCCCTTCATCTCCTCGGGTACTCCCGGGAGGACGTACACGTCGCCGATAACACAGCCCGGGGCGACCCCCACCTCATTGCGCAACGGGCGAGCACCGGCAGGGATGTCGGCAGTCCCCGCCGCGAGGTCCGCTTGCTCGTAACCGCGCTCGGCGAGCCACTCAAGGGTGGCCTCGCTCTCGCGGAGCTCCCGGCCGAAGGCGGCCGCCACCCCCTCCATCGTCACGTCGTCGTGGGTCGGGCCGATGCCGCCGCTGACCAGGACCG
>CAZLOO010000122.1:287-6716 GCA_964561055.1 uncultured Halobacteriales archaeon | reverse complement strand
CGTAGGACATCCACGCCGAGCAGGCGAACACGTCCGCCCCCCGGTAGTACGCGGGTAGCTCGTCGTCCGGGACAAATCCCGCGAAATCGACAGCATCCTCCAAGCCGCGTTCATCGACCAAGCCCCGGAGCCGGTCGCAGTCCGGGCCCGTCCCGCCGATCACGAGGCCAACGTCTCGGCCGTGGTCGCGGAGCCGCTCTATCGCCCGTATCTGGACACCCAGCCGCTTGCGCGGGTCCAGCCTGGAGACGCTCAACACCGTCTTCTCGAAGGGGAACGAACGAGGGGCGGTGTCCCCGGCTCGCTCCACCCACGCGCTGTCCACGCCGGGCCGGACCACCGTCGCCTGGGCGTCGTGCAGCCCGGACAGCTCACGGGCGACCCGGTCGGAGCCGGTGAACACCATCGCCGCCTTCCGGAGCGCCCGGCCTCGCACCGCCTCGCCGATGCCGGCCCAAGCGCGCTGGCGAGGGGTGAGCGCCGGGACATCGTGGAACGCGCGGTGGCCGGGCACCTCCGAAACCAGCCGCACGTACGCCGGGCGGTCCCGGTGGGCCGCCAGCCGCGGGTCGTCGGGGAACCACAGCACCGACCCGTGGACGTGCGGACAGTACGGTACCCCGCCGAGCAGTCTAGTGGCGGCGTACACCTCCTCCTCGGTGTAGTGGCTGAACACGAGGTCGCTTCCTTGCAGCACCGGCAGCAGTCGGCGCACTCCACGCCACCCCTTATGTGGCTTGCCGTACGCGACCACATCCACCCCCCCTGGCACCGCGCCTCGGACGTATTCCTCGTCCACGACCGGCGCGGCGACGGTGACGTCGTGCTCGCGGGCGAAGTACGACGCCTCCTCCAGCGCGAGACGTTCGGCGCCGCCCGGCGGTTCCAGGTCCAAGCCGAACGCCACGCATAGTCGCATGGTGGCCGCTCGCTCCCGCAGGGTATGTGCGTTGTGTCTCCGCAGAACCTGCCCTCTTCTCCTGGAAATCCGGCCGACGAGACCCCGACCGACGCTACTATTTCTCGTGGCGGAATGACCCACCGTAACGGCAGGGAGTGCTCGGGAGCGGAGGCGAACAGGCCGTTCCCGACCGGAGTAAGCCGTACCCGTATGTCACGGATTCCCAGACCCTGCGGCTTCGGGTAGAGACTCCTGCGACTGTAGCGGATTCGAAGTTCCAGATGATCCACTCGTATTGTCAGACGATCGTCACACCGTCGTCATCGGCACCGCGGGACTGTTCCGCCGCTGCGCGGCGCTATTCCATATCCGCGCGGCCGCTGGTGGCACTAAGAAGCCGGTCCCGAATCGCCTCGACCTCGCCGACGGGAACGTTGGCATCGAAGCGGACGGACTCCCCGTAGTCGGCCTCGAACTCCGCGCTCACGCTCTCAAGAATGCTCCGGACGGTGCCGGAGTCGTCATAGGCCACCTCGATTGCGAGCGAGCGGTGGGGGCGGCACTCAATGACCTCGGCGCCGTCCAGCGCGTCCGTCACGGCCCGGGAGTACGCCCGCACCAGGCCCCCGATTCCGAGGTTAGTGCCGCCGTAGTAGCGCACCACGGCGGCGACGACGTTTTCCAAATCCTGCCCGCGGAGGGCGTTCAGCATCGGCTCGCCGGCACTGCCGGACGGTTCGCCGTCGTCGCTAGCATACTCTCGGAGCATTCCGTCGCCGGTGCGCACTCGGTAGGCCGGGACGGCGTGGGTGGCGTCGTCGTACTTTGCACGGATGCGCCCGACCAGCGCCTCCGCGCTTTCGATGTCAGGAGCGGGGGCGACCTGGCCGATGAACCGCGAGCCTCGGACCGTGAACTCGCTGGTGGCGGGCCTATCAAGAGTGTGGAACGGCTCCTCGCTCACGGGGCCAGTAGCGCGCCCTCCCTCAAAGTCCCGTCGCTACTCTAACTCCAGCTTCCGGACGAACGACAGCTCCCGGAGCTCCGTTATCAGCTCTCCTGGGAGGTCCCCCCCGGTGATCACTGACAGCGACGGCTCGTCAGTGAATTCCGGGTCCTCCGTGACCGCCTGGCGGATGGATATACCCCGGTCGGCGATCATCCCCGTCACCTCGGCTAGGATACCCGGCTCGTCGGCGGAGTGAACGTACACCGTCAGTACCGTCAGGTCCAGCACCGGGGCGAGGTCGCGCAGCGAGGGGACCGTGGAGATGTTCCGGAAAATGCGCTCCAGTTCCGGGTCCGCCAGGATGGCGTCAGTGGTGGCGTCGACCACCCGACGATCGACCCCAACCTCGCGGGCGATGCCGGTGTCGGGAATCTCGATGCCGCCGGAGACGACCCGCCCGTCCTCGTTGACGGAGAAGCCGCGCTCAAGGAGCAGCCGTATCACCGCCTGCTGGCTGGGGCTGTCCTCAAACTTCTCCATTATCTCGTCGAACATCCCTTGCCCCGGGTCACGGCGCCGGGGCGGATAAAGCCGTTCGGTCCACCGTGTGCGCCCGGACGGTAAGCCGGCAGTCGTGTTCGCCTGGCGAAGACTGGTAGGTTCACCGCCCGCTTCATCTGGCCCGCGACCGGACAGCCAGGCTCGCCTGGTCTGGGCAGAGAGCCCCGCGTCAGGTGCCGTGCTGCCAGTCGTCCATGTACTCGCGCTGTTGGTCGCTGAGGCTGTCGATGTTGACGTCCTCGGCATCGAGTTTTATTTCGGCGACCTCGCGATCCAGCCGGTCGGGCACGTCGTGGACGCCTGCGCCGTAGGCGTCAGCGCTCTCTACTAACTCTCGGACACACACCGCCTGGATGCCGAAGCTCTGGTCCATCACCTCGACGGGGTGGCCCAACGCCACTGGACCGGCGAGGTTCACCAACCGTCCTTCGGCGAGCACGTTCAGCCGGCGACCGTCAGGTAACCGGTACTCTTGGACGCCCTCACGGACCTCACGGGTTGAGTCAGCCATCTTCTCCAGCGCCTCCAGATCAACCTCCACGTCGAAGTGGCCGGCGTTCGCGAGAAGAACGCCGTCGCCCATTCGCTCGAAGTGCTCGCGGCCGATCACCCCGCGGTTGCCAGTGACCGTGACGAACACGTCCCCTACCTCGGCGGCCTCAACCATCGGCATGACGTCGTACCCCTCCATGTGGGCCTCCAGGGCCCGACGGGGCTCAACCTCGGTGACTACAACGTTTGCGTTCTGGCCGGCGGCCTTCTTAGCTAGCCCACGGCCGCAGTCACCATAACCGGCGACGACGACCGTCTTGCCCGCAAAGGAGAGGTTCGTCGTCATTGCGATATTCGCGAGCACGGACTCCCCAGTGCCGTGGACGTTATCGAACAGCCGCTTCATCGGAGTGTCATTCACTGCGAACACCGGGTAGCGGAGCGCCCCGTCCTCGTCCATCGCCCGGAGCCGGTGGACTCCGGTGGTCGTCTCCTCGCAGCCCCCGGCAATGGTGTCGATCAGCTCCGGATGCTCCTCGTGGATACGGAACACGAGGTCGCCGCCGTCGTCTACGGTGAGGGTCGGCTCGTGGGCAATGACCGCCTCGATGGCATCATAATACTCCTCCGTGTCCACCCCGCGGCGCGCGTAAGAGCTGACACCCTCGACGGCGTCCAGCGCCGCGCTCACGTCGTCGTGGGTCGACAGCGGATTGCAGCCGGTGATGGCCACCTCCGCGCCGCCAGCGGCCAGTGTCTCCGCCAGGCAAGCGGTCTTCGCCTCCACGTGCATCGCCATTCCGATGCGCTCGCCCGCCAGCGGCTGGTCGCGCTCGAACTCCTCGTGTAGCGAGGAGAGAATCGGCATGTGTTGGAACGCCCAGTCCATCTTTCGGCGTCCCGCTTCTCGAGCGCCGCCGGGGTCCGGCAGGTGTGACCGGACGCGCTGGTAGCTCATACGTGAAACAGTGCCGCGGCGGTCAAAACCCTACCGGGACGGGCCGGCGCAGCCGCTACCGGGCTAAAAAAACGGAAGGAAGGGTACCGCTCAGTCCTGACCGGCGTCGTCGGGCGGACCCTGCTGGCCGTCCTCGTTGTCGCTATCCTCCTCTTCCTCGGTAGTCTCCTCTTCCTCGCCGTCATCATCGCTCGGACCAGCGTCCTCCGGCGGGCCGCGGTCGTCTTCACCGTCATCATCGCTCGGACCAGCGTCCTCCGGCGGGCCGCGGTCGTCTTCACCGTCATCATCGCTCGGACCAGCGTCCTCCGGCGGGCCAGCATCCTCCGGCGGGCCAGCATCCTCCGGCGGGCCCTCTCCGGGGTTGTTCGAGGTGACGAAGTCGGCGATGATCAGGCCGAGCGGCCGATCGTTCGACGCCTCGGAGTCCAGCAGGCGGCCGACGAACGTTGACACCTGGTCGCCGAAGTTCTCGAACTCGTCCTCCGTGCTCAGAGCGACCTCTTTCGTTACCGTCTGGCCGTCGTACTCGGCGGTGACCTTGACTGTCACGTTCTCCGTGGGCGCGGCCAGCGAGACGGTGCCGCTCTCGTCCGTCTCGTAGGTGCCCTCGCCGACGTAGGTGCCGTTGACCCCCTCGACAGTTACTGTCGCGTTCTCAACGCC
Source organism: uncultured Halobacteriales archaeon (assembly GCA_964561055.1). Taxonomy (GTDB): domain Archaea; phylum Halobacteriota; class Halobacteria; order Halobacteriales; family Haloarculaceae; genus CAZLOO01. The sequence continues at coordinate 2,189 of CAZLOO010000122.1, read as the reverse complement.
CGCGGTGCCGTTGGTCACCGTCACTGTCACTTCTCCGTCCCCGTCCTGTGCAACCTCCAGCTCGATCGAGTTGTTCCCCGATTCCTGTGCCCCGACGGCCGCCGGGCCAACCCCGGCGAGCAGCAGCATCGCCGCCGCCACGAGCGCAGCAACCCGTTTCCCCATGCTCATCACATCTCCTCCGAGACACGGTACCTACATAAATACCGAATCCCGTTCAATCAGTTCAACCTGGGCCACCCCAGCATCGAGACTGCTTTAGAATCGTTTATACGGTTTATAGACAGTTCTCGACGTTCACTGGTCCTCGACGCCGGAGCGCTCGACCAGCCCGTTGGCGTGGCGGTCGGCGGCTTCGCGCACTGCCGTCTCGTCCAGCGCGAGCAGATTCCGGTCGCGCAGTAGCACCTCGCCGTCAACCACCGTGTGGCGAACGTCGCTCCCGTGGGCGGCGTACACGAGGTGGCTCACCGGGTCGTGGGCCGGCGTAAGATGAGGGGCCTCCAAGTCGACGACGATGCAGTCCGCGGTGCCGCCCGCCTCCATGCGGCCGGCAGGCAGGCCCGCACAGGCGGCGCTGCCCTCCGTAGCCATCCGTACGACCGAGCGGGCATCGACGGCGCTGGCGTCGTCCGCGGCGAGTTTGCCCAGCAAGGCGGCGTCGCGCATCTCCCCGAACATATCGAGATCATTGTTCGAGGCGGCACCGTCAGTGCCGAGCCCGACGGTCGCACCGGTCTTAAGCAACCGCTGAATCGGTGCCATCCCGCTGGCGAGTTTCATGTTCGACGCCGGGCAGTGGACGACACCGGCGCCAGTCTCGGCGAGGAGCCTTCTCTCGCTCTCGTCTACATGGACCCCGTGCGCGATGAAGTCCTCCGCTGTGAGCAGGCCGCGGTGGCTCGCGTACGACAGCGGCCGCACGTCGTAAGCGTCGACGATGGGGTCGACCTCTCCGGGAGTCTCATTGGCGTGAACGTGGACCGGGACGCCCGCGGCGCGGGCGCCCTCAACAAGGTCGGCGAGGTACTCTTCCCCAACGGTGGTAAGGCTGTGGGGCATGACCGCCGTCTCCACCAGATCCTCGCCGGCGTCAAGCACGTCCAGCCCCTCCTGGACGTCGGCCCGTGCGGCGTCTTCGTCCTTACCGACGGTGACGACGCCGTGGCCGATCCGGGCCCGCAGACCGGCCTCCTCGACAGTCGCCGCCACCGACGGAACGTGGAAGTACATGTCCACGAACGCCGTCGTCCCGGAACAGATCATCTCCGCCAGTGCCAGCCGTGTGCCCGCGGCGACGTCCTCGGGGGTCATTTCCCCCTCTATCGGCCAGACGTCCTCCCGGAGCCACGCGTCAAGCGGCTTGTCATCGGCATACCCCCGCAGCAGCGTCATTGCGGCGTGAGTGTGGGCGTTGACCAGCCCCGGCATCACCAGCCCACCGGTCGCGTCCAGTCGCTCGTCGGCGGTGGTGGCGACGCCTTCCTCGGCTGCCAGCACCTCACCGGCGTCCGTGTCGATAAGCAGGTCCGCACGCTCGACGCTCAGGTCCGGTCGCAGCAGCCGCCCGCCGGCGACCCCGAGAGTTCCCATGTGGGCGCTCTGCCCCGACGCTCCCTCAATCCATCGGGACAGGGCGGCGGTCGGAGCGGAGGGCTGCCCGCGGCAGCAGAAGTCGGTCGGAGAGCGTTACCGGGCGGCGGCCGCGACGCGCTCGTTTTCCTCCTTCTGGTTGATGGCGTACGTCTGGAGGTCGTAGTTGGCCGCGCCGATGAGCTGGCTGGCCAGCGCCTCGCTGGCGTCGGTTTTCGACTTGTGTGAGGCGTTGTAGGTGCCCTGGGCGAGGAACTTCAGCTCCTGGTCCACTCGTCGCTGGGGGGAGACGTCCACCGCTTGCGGGAC
>CAZLOO010000122.1:0-277 GCA_964561055.1 uncultured Halobacteriales archaeon | reverse complement strand
GATGCCGCCGTACTTCAGACGGACCGTCTCCTCGCGGGGGCCGGCGTTCTCGACGGCAGTCACCAGCACCTGCACGGGGTTCTCCTCGGTGCGGTCGTGGATAATCTCGAACGCCTCCCGAACAATGCGGGTGGCGCGTTGCTTCTGGCCGGTGTTCTCGCCCTCCTGCATCAGCCGGTTGATCAGCCGCTCGACGATGCTGATCTCGCTTTTCTTGAACTGCTTGTCGGCGTGACGCCCCATCGTGTGTGCGATGGGCGTGACGGTGATGTCCCGC
>CAZLOO010000121.1:0-6727 GCA_964561055.1 uncultured Halobacteriales archaeon | reverse complement strand
CATCGACGGCTCGGACATGGTCTTCGTCACGGCGGGCCTCGGCGGCGGGACGGGCACCGGGGCTGCGCCCGTCGTCGCCCAGGCCGCCCAGGAGGCCGGCGCGCTCACCATCGCCGTCGTCACCATCCCGTTCACCGCGGAGGGCGAGCGCCGGCGAGCCAACGCCGACGCCGGTCTTGAGCGGCTCCGGTCGGTTGCCGACACGGTGATTGTCATCCCGAACGACCGGCTGCTTGAGTACGCGCCGAATCTGCCGCTGCAGGACGCGTTCAAGGTGTGTGACCGGGTGCTAATGCGCTCGGTGAAAGGGATGACCGAGCTCATCACGAAGCCAGGGCTGGTGAACGTTGACTTCGCCGACGTGAAGACCATCATGGAGAACGGCGGCGTCGCCATGATCGGGCTCGGCGAATCTGACTCGGAGAACCGCGCGGCCGACTCCATCCGGTCGGCGCTGCGCTCGCCGCTGCTGGACGTGGAGTTCTCCAACGCCAACAGCGCGCTGATCAACGTGGTCGGTGGTCCCGACATGAGCATCGACGAGGCTGAGGGCGTCGTCGAGGAGATCTACGGCCGCGTCGACAACGACGCGCGTATTATCTGGGGCGCGTCGGTTGACGACGAGTTCGAGTCCAAGATGGAGACGATGGTGATCGTCACTGGCGTGGAGTCTCCGCAGATCTACGGCGGCGAGAGTACCGCCGAGAGCCCCCCGAGCGCCGATGCCGGCGGCACCACCGAGCAGACGGTGACCGGTGACGGCTCCGGCGGCGATATCGACTTCATCGAGTAAGCCGCCATCTCCCTCGGCGGTTCAACCACCCGCCAGTCGTCGGTTCGTGCCTCGTCGGCGGTTGCCACTGCCCGCTCGGAGCGGGCGGGCTCTTCCCATCCCCGGTGGACCTGTCGCCGACTTCTTATTGAATAGTATGAACGATTCGTTCTCTCTCATCCCCCTGCGACGTCCCCTGACAGCGATTGTGAAACGGTAGCACGCATAGGCCCATTCCGGGCACGTTTTGTATCTCGGCTCGGAGGTCTGAGCAACCCGCCGGCATCGCCGGCGGCCGCGCATATGTCATTCGAACGGCCGCCAACAAGGAGTGTTGCCAGCAGACCAGCCGATAGCGAGGGCCGTCCGTGAGGAGCGCGCGCCGGGCGCTCGTGGCGGCTGTCGTCGTTGCGCTCGTTCTCGCCTCGGTCCCGGGTGGGTTCGTCACGACGGCTGACGCGGCCGCGGTCATCGAGGTAGACGACGACGGCCCCTCGGACTACGACTCGCTCGCGCGGGCCGTCGAGGACGCCAACAGCGGCGACCGAATCGAGGTGGCGCCGGGCACCTACGACGACACCGTCAGGGTCGACAAGGAGCTCACCATCGTCGGCGACACCGGCGACGACGGCCCCGGTCCCGGCCCAGACGCGCCGGTGCTTGTCGCGGATGGCGGCCCGGCGATGATCATCCGCGACGCTCCGGACGCTCAGGTCCGAGGGCTGGTGTTCACCGGCAGCAACACCGGCCTGGAGTACGACCCCCGGGGCATCAGCATCGAAGGACTCCGGGTAACTCAGAACCGCTTCGAGGGGACTACCGCCCGCGTTCGGTTCGGCGAGCGCGGCACGACCGTCCGGGATGTCCACCTGCGGAACAACGAGTTCGTCGAGGGCAGCGTCGTCGTCGCAGCCACCGGGGGACGTATCACCACCCGCGGGGTCACGGTCGCCGACAACGTCTTCCGTGGCGCGGAAAGCACCGGCATCAGCATCGCCTCGACGAGCGTGCTCAACGACGTGGAACTGGAGGTGTTCCGCAACCGTGTGATCGAGGGTGAAGGCGACGGCATCGCCGTTCGGCTCGCCGACGCCCGCAACGCCACCGTCCGGGTAGAGGGGAACGTCATCGCCGGCAACGCCGGCGCCGGAGTCGTTCTTGAGGACCGCCAGGGCAGCGGCCAGGTGTACGTCCGCGGGAACAACATCTCGAACAACGACGCCGGAGTTGATCTGCGCGCCTCGGCGTCACCGGAGCGCTACACCGTCCGGATGAACACCATCGCCGGCAACGGCCAGGGGGTTGTTAATACTGCCGGGCCATACCTCGACGCCCGAGGGAACTACTGGGGCGCGACGCGCCCGTCGGGCGCGACTCCCCAGCAGATCGCCGACCCGTTCGCGGGGCTGATCCTTGACGGCGAGGGCGACAGCGTCCCGGAGGGACCGATAGACGGGACATCGAGCGTCCGGGTCGCGCCGAGCCGTGACGCCGCGCCGCCGGTGCGGGTGCTGCCGGGATTCGACCCCGGGAACGGTGGCGCGCAGCTCCGCTACGTCGAGGGTGACATCGACCGCCGGGCCGCTGAGACCGGCGACCGCATCATCGCACGGGTCACCTACGTCAACACCGGCGGCGAGATCGCGGAGTTCACGGCGTTCATCAACCTCAACCGCGGGGAGCGCCGCATCGGCCGGGAGACCAAGCGGATTCCGCCGGGCCAGGAGGTCACCTACCAGATACCGGTGGAGTTCAACACCCCCAATCAGTACCGCATATATGAGCGGGCGAACTTCCTGGGGCGGCTGGGCGTCGTCGATCGGTCACCGACAGTCGTCAATGTCGCCAGGACCACCGAGGAGACGGTGCGGGTGAACGTCAGCAACGCCCGGGCCGGCCAGCCGGTGGCGGTGTCCATCCCCGGTGAGTCCGGCAACGTCACCTTCGACTCAGTGACGCTCACCGTCGAGCGGGACATCGACGTGGGACTGCTCTTGGAGCCGAGCGTCGAGTCGCCCGCGCGGGTCCCCAGCGGCGTCACCGACCTCCGGGTGATGCGGGTCACCTCCGGGACCTTCGACGACGATCTCCAGCGGGTGGCGTTCCGGTTCACCGCCACGAAAGCGGAGCTGATCGAGGCCGGCGCCTCCCGCGGTTACGAGAACGTCACGCTGTACCGGCTGAACCCGGTGACTGACGCCTGGGAGCCGGCCGGCGACCTCCGGGTGGAGGAGAACCGCCCCGGCAATGTGACCTTCATCGCGGAGACCGACGGGTTCTCGACGTACATGCTTGGGGTCGGCGAGCCGACGTTCACGGTCACGAGCGCCAGCCTCGGGAGAACCGAGACGCGGGTCGGCTCCTCCGTCGGCGTGAACGCGACGGTGCGCAACTACCGGGAGACAGGCGGCACGTTCGCGGCGGACCTGGTGGTTGGCAACGATACGGTCGCCACCCGGAACGTGAGCCTGTCCGCGGGAGAGGCTGGAACGGTCGGATTCCGGTACGCGCCGACGGCGGCGGGAACGTACAACGTCTCCGTCGAGGACCGCCGCGCCGGGACGCTCCGGGTCGCCACTACGACCACGACGACGGCGACGGCCACCACCACGACGACGGCGACGACAGTGAACACGACGACGGCGACGGCCACCACCACGACGACGGCGACGACCACGGGCGGGCAGCCGGGATTCACAGCACTGCTGGTGCTGCTGGCGGTGGTCGCGGCGACGCTGCTGGCGGCCCGGCGGCGCTGACCGTGTGGAAAGAGTGAAAACCGCTGACTCTCAATTATTGGGTATGGACGTACCGAGGGACATGAGCTCGTATGTGCGGGTGCTCAAGCTCGCGAGTACCCCCTCGACCGACGAGTTCTCTCAGGTGTCGCTGATCGCCGGCGCAGGCATCGCGCTGGTCGGAATCATCGGCTTCCTGATATTCATCGTGATGTCGCTGCTTCCGGGGGCTTAACATGCCGATATACGCCGTCAAAACCACCGCGAGCCAGGAGCGCACCGTCGCCGACATGATCATCAACCGCGAGGAGGAGTCGGTCCACGCCGCGCTGGCGCCGGATTCGTTGACCAGCTACGTGATGGTGGAGGCCGACGACCCCAGCGTGTTCGAGCGCATTCTCGATGAAATTCCACACGCTCGGGGGGTCGTCGAGGGGGAGTCTTCCATCATGGAGGTCGAACACTTCCTCTCGCCAAAGCCGGACGTGGAAGGGATCGCCGAGGGGGACATCGTGGAGCTAGTCGCTGGCCCGTTCAAGGGCGAGAAGGCCCAGGTCCAGCGCATCGACGAGGGAAAAGACCAGGTGACCGTCGAACTGTACGAGGCGACGGTGCCCATCCCCGTGACCGTACGGGGCGACCAGATACGAGTCCTGGACAGCGAGGAGCGCTGAGCCCCGCCCGGCGGCTCTCAACACGAGCGATCGACGACCGGCGGGAGTGGCCAGCCGCGTTCCTGTGGAACGACGCGTGCTGTCTCCGGACGAGAGTGGATTACAACTGTTGTGCTCCGCGACCCACGCGCCCGGAACCAATCCAGTTATACTCGGCCCCGTCGACCCCCGTTCCGTGAGCGAGTTCCGGGTGGACATGCACGCGAAAGTCCTCGACGAGCGGGTCGTCGAGCGCGCCAAGCGCCGGGGACTCGACGCGATAGTGCACGCTCCCCACTTCACGCGGCTGCCCAACGCCCGGGAGAAGGCGGCGGCGTTCTCCGACGACGACCTGCTGGTGGTGCCGGCCAGGGAGGTGTTCACCGGCACCGCCCGCAACCGTAAGCACGTGCTCGCGATCGGCCTGGAGGAGCCGGTGCCGGACTTCATTACCCTTGCGGGGGCGATGCGAGAGTTCCAGCGCCAGGGAGCGGCGGTACTTGCCCCCCACCCGACGTTCGCGACGGTGAGCCTGGACACGGCGGATATCGAACGCTACCCGGTCGACGCTGTCGAAACGTACAATACGAAACACTGGGCGTTCCACAACAGCCGCGCCCGGCGGGTCGCCCGCGAGACGGGGCTGCCGGGGTTTACCTCCTCGTATGCCCACCTCGTCGGCACGGTCGGGGAGGCGTGGACCACCTTCGAGGAGCCGTTCGGGGACGCCGAGGAATTGGCGATGCTGCTGAATCAACGGGCCCCGCGGCGGGTGTTCCACCGGCGGGGGCCGGCCCACCGGCTCCGGTGTGCGGCGGAGTTCGGACACCTGTTCTACGAGAACTCCTGGGGAAAGGTCGATCGGGTGTTCCTCTCGGGAATGGAGCCGACCCACCCGGGCCACATCGCCTACAACGGCCGGTTCGAGGACGTCCGCGTCTACTAAATCGGAAGCGCCCCCTCGGCGGCCCGGACGGCCTCGGTCACCATGCCGGGAGTGACGTGGATCAGCGCTGCCGCGACACCCAGTTCCAGCGCCGTTATCACGAGCGTCACGGCGTTGGCGTAGCGGCTGTCCGTCGTCACGCCGGTCGGGAAGCCGAACTCCGAGGGATACGGGTAAAACAGCGCTATCCCGCGGATGCTGCCGACCACGTCCAGAATGTAGTGGGTGAGTACCCCCAGCCACACCCAGTGGAGATTGTCGAACGCTAGCGGGAAGGCGACGAACACCGCCAGCGTCAGCAGGTTGTGCAGCGTTTTGCGGTGCTTGCCGAAGGCGGTGTCGACGTCCGGGAACAGCGCCCCTAGCGCCACCGGTACCGACACCGCAGCGACACTCTCGAGCGTGCCGATATTCCCTGCCGGCTCCAGGATGAACCCCACCCCGATACCCAGCAGTAGCCCGTTGATGACGTGGCCCTGCTTGTCCATACTGCGACGACTCCCGAGCGTCGAAAAGGCGTTGTGTTTCAGCCCTCGTTCCCGACGCGGGCCAGCAGGTCCCGTAGCGCCTGGCGGGCGAACTGTTCCTTACACTCCGTCCGCGTGCCCTCGAACTCGTGGCGGCGCACGGTCGTCCGGGAGTCGCCGCTTCCCCACGGAGCGGCGCTGGCGACGCTGACGAACACCGTTCCGACGGGCTTGGCGTCCGTTCCGCCCTCCGGGCCGGCGATACCGGTGGTGGCGACACCCCAGTCCGTGTCGGCGACGTCCCGTGCGGCCTTGGACATCTGGCGGGCCACCGGCTCGCTAACGGCGCCATGGTCGTCCAGCGCCTCGCGGTCGACCGCCAGTTCCGCACGCTTGGCGTCGTATGCGTAGGTGACCAGCGAGCGGTCGAAGTAGTCGCTGGACCCGGGGACGTCCGTCAGCAGCGAGCCGACAAGGCCGCCGGTGGCCGATTCCGCGACGGCGACAGTATCGCCGGTCGCCCGGAGCGCCTCGCCGACCCGCCGCTCAATGGGGTCGCTCATAATCCTGGGTGGGCCGGCACGGACATGAAGCCGGCGGGGGCTACCGGTTGAGAAAGGCGCTACGGCTCCAGCCGTTGTCCAGCCGACTCCCGCAGTTCCGGCAGTGACTGTACCCCGGTTCGTTCGTCTCCCCGCAGTGTGTGCACTCTCCCGGTTCCGTCGGGGCCTCGCGCCCGGAGTCGCCGTCGGTAAGCCTGAACAGCACTACCGGGAACAGTCCCAGCAGCGGTGCGAGCACCAGGGCGCCGATTAGCGCCGCGTCCGCGACCACTGATCTCCTCCCGCTGGGCTCTCGTTCCGGAGCGGGGACGCCCCGTCGGCTCCCTCTGATGGCGGCGAGCGCTCGGTTCGGTTCGGTTGCTGCACTGATTCTCGCTCGTTGCCGGTCCTCGTAGTCACTTCCATCAATGCCTATGTGAAGAGGTGGGATTCTCACGTATGAACTTGCCGGCCATCCGATTCCCGTGGCAATTGGGCGGTGTTCCCAGTGGTCGTGAACGCCCGGACAGAGAAGGGAACGACGAAGCGAAATTACGGGCGCTGAGGGATTTGAACCCCCGGCAACGTGGTCCGAAGCCACGCACTCTG
>CAZLOO010000120.1:1616-6746 GCA_964561055.1 uncultured Halobacteriales archaeon | reverse complement strand
TGGACGTGAAGACCGAGCCGGCCGACACCGCCACCCGCCGGCTGGGGACCGACGAGATACAGCACAAGGTCGACATCGTCGAGGCCGTCCGGGAGGCGGTCGGGACGGACCCGGTGCTGGGGTTCGACCTCCACTGGAACTACTCCGTCGAAACCGCCACGAAGGTCGCACGGCGACTGGAGCCATACGGCCTCGACTGGCTGGAGGACCCCGTCCCGCCGGAGAACGCCGACGCCCACCGGAAGGTGACCGAGAGCACAGCGACGCCGATACTCGCCGGCGAGAACCTCACCCGGGTCGAGGGGTTCGCCCCGTTCCTGGTCGACCAGGCGATCGACCTCGCAGCGCCGGACATCCAGAAGTGCGGCGGTCTGCTGGAGTTCCGTAAGATAGCGTCGCTAGCGGACGCCTACGACGTGCCGGTGGCGCCACACAACATCTCCAGCCCCGTCGGCACCGTCGCCAGCGTCCATACCTGTGCGACGGTGCCCGGCGCGTTCGCGCTAGAGTACCACGCCCGCGAGGTGGACTGGTGGGACGATCTGCTCGCCGGCGAGGGGTCGCTCATCGACGACGGCGAGATTGCCGTTCCGGAGGGCCCCGGGCTGGGGATCGAACTGGACTACGACGTCCTCAACGACTACCTCGCGCCCGGCGAGGAACCCCTGGAGCCAGCGTAGCCTGACGACCGAAGCGTCGAGTCACAATTCGGGGATGGTGAAGAGTGAAAAACGATGACAGGAAGCCGGTGGCTGCGCCGCTCAGGCGGCCGGCTGGCCGGCCGGGGACTCCGGCGCTGCGAGCGGGCAGCTGGCGTTCTCGAAGGCCTGACCGTAGATGTAGAATGCGGTCACGGACGCGTAGAAGCTCACGAACACGCCGGCGACGGCGCCGATCAGCGGCACGGAAGCGAGGAGGCCGCTGATAACGGCTGCAGCGAAGAGCACACCGAGCCCGAGCAGCCAGCCCTTCGCGTAGGTGCCGCTGAACAGGACCGGCCGGAGCTCCTCGAATGCGAACGCCGAGCCAATGGCGCCAGACCGGGCGAAGTTGGCCAGCCCGGCGGGCAGGACGTAGTAGAACACCAGCGAGACGAGCGCAGCGAGGCTGAACCCGAGCAGCGCGCCGAAGACCGTCCCAGCGCCCGCGGTGCCGGCAATGATGCTCACCAGGATGCCACCGACGGTCATCCCCAGGATGGCCAGCGGGACTATGAAGTATGCGATGGTGATACCGAACACTTTCGCCCCCTCGGCGAACAGGTCGCTCCAGTCCTCAAAGACGGGGGGCTCCTCGGTGTGGTCCATCTCGGAGCGCAGGACGTTCATCAGGTAGCCGTAGACAGGCAAGCAGGGGAACGAGCAGGAAGCTGAACAGCGTCAGCAGGCCGCCGATGATGATGGTCTTGAGTGCTTCGTCGCTATTGCGCGGGTAGTTGGTTGCTTGTTCGAGCACGAGATGTCTCTCCGGCGGTTCCCGTGCACCCCAAGCTGACAGACGGTGAACCGACTCATGGTATAACGACGTGTGAAATAATAAACGTTTGCGCCGAGCCGGGAGCGTCGACAGAACTAGAACCGCGGACGCGGGCGGTCATCGCGTCCGGAGGTCCGAGACGGCAACCCTGAAGCCCGCGGGCCGCCAGGCCCGGCCATGCCAGCCGCCATCGTCACCGGCTCCTCAAGGGGTATCGGCCGCGCCGTCGCAAAACGGTTCGCCGCCGACGGCTACGACGTCGCCGTCAACTACCACACGGGCGAGGCCGCCGCCCGCGAGGCGGCCGCGGACATCCGCGAGCGGGGGCGGGATGCGGTCGTCGTCGGGGCCGACGTCTCGGAGCCGGACGCAGCCACGCGACTCGTAGAGACTGCCGCCGATGAACTCGGCGGCATCGACCACCTCGTGAACAACGCCGGCATCGACCAACACGTGTACACGGAGTCGCTATCCCCGGAGGATTTCGACCGTGTGATGGACGTGAACGTGAATTCGGCGTTTAATACCACGAAGGCGGCTCTGGAGCATCTCCGTGCCTCGACCGACGACCCCTCAGTGACGAACGTCTCCTCGATTCTGGCCCACACCGGGGCCGCTGTCGAATGTCACTACGCTTCCTCGAAGGGGGCGCTGCTATCGCTCACGAGAAGCCACGCGGCCGACTTCGCGCCCGCCGTGCGCGTCAACGCCGTCGCCCCCGGCCATGTTGAGACGGACATGACCGCCGACCGCAGTCCCGGGGAGAAGGCCGAGGAGCTGGAGGCGATTCCCGTAGACAGGTACGGCCAGCCCATGGATATCGCCGAGGCGGTCGCCTACCTCCGGGACGCGGGCTTCGTCACCGGGGAGACGCTGAATGTCAATGGCGGAGAGCTGATGCGCTGACCGCCCCCGGGAGAAGGAAGTCACACCGCCGACTTCCTCAGCCGAACATCGTCCCAGGGTCCGCGAGGTGCTCGCGGGCGACGGTCTCGTCCAGCCCGATGCCCAGGCCCGGCTGTTCTGGCACCTTGATGTAGCCGTCGTCAATGAGCGGGTCCTCGCGGTTGTGGAGGTCGTCCCACCACTCCACCTCACGGGCGTGGTACTCCAGCACGTCGAAGTTCGCGACGCTCGCACCCAGGTGGACACAGGCCATCGTCCCGATGGGGCCACAGACGTTGTGCGGGGAGAAGGCGATGTAGTTTTCCTCGGCGCGGCTGGCGATAGCCTTCGATTCCGCAAGGCCGCCACAGGTCGTCGGGTCGGGCGTGATGATGTCCACGCCGAAGTCGTACAGCAGTTGCTTGAACTCGTGGACCCGAAAGCGGTTCTCCCCGGTCGCGATCGGCACCGGTGACGCCCTGGTGACCTCGCGCTGGGCGTCCATGTTCTCGGGCGGGATCGGGTCCTCCAGCCACATCAGGTCGTACGGCTCCAGCGCCCGGGCCAGCCGCTTCGCGCTGTCAAGCGAGTAGTCCCAGTGAACGTCGAAGGCGAGGTCTATCTCGGATCCGACGGCCTCTCGGACGGCCGCGACGGTCTCGCGTTTCCGCTCGATGGCGGCGTTAGACACCCGCCCGTTGTACGGGTCCGGGTGGTTGTCGAACGGCTGGTCCAGGTCGAATTTCAGCGCGGTGAACCCTTCGTCGACCACCTCCCGAGCCACCGCGGCGTAGGCCTCCACTTCGTAGGCATCCTCGGGGGCGGGCGCGTGGTAACCGTCCTCAACGGCGAACGCCTCGCCGGCGTGACAGTCGCAGTAAATCCGCACCGCGTCGCGGTATTTCCCGCCCAGCAGCTGATAGACCGGCACGCCGAGTACCTTTCCGGCGACGTCCCACAGCGCGATCTCGATACCGCTCGCAGCGGTGACGACCTTCCCCGTCGTCCCGCCGTGGCCGGAGGTCTCTTGCACCATCCGCCGGAACAGTCGCTCGACATCAAGCGGATTCTCCCCAACGAGGAACCGCTCCATGTACTCCATGATGTCGGTCGCCCCGCCACCGCGGTACGACTCCCCGATACCGGTCACGCCGGCATCAGTGTGGACCCGGACGAGGTTCCACTCGAAGTTGCCCTGTATCACGCAGGTCTCGATGCCGGTTATTTCGATGTCCCGCCCCTCGCCTCTGGTCGGGGCATGGTTGGAGTAGTCCCGCATACCACCGCCTGTTTGCCGGGGAGCCTATCTCTGTCGGTGTCCGGGACGGGCGCTCAGAGTACCCGGTTGTCCAGCTCCTCGTAAGAGCCCGTCTCGGCCACCCGCCGGAGGTTGCCCGCTAGGATGTCCGCTAGCCGAGTGTAGTACTCCGGCGTGTACCCCGAACTGTGGGGCGTGACGAGCACGTTCCCCAAGCGCCACAGCACGTGGTCGGACGGCAGCGGCTCCGGGTCGGTGACGTCCAGCGCCGCCCCCCGAACCGCGTTGCGCTGGACCGCGTCCACGAGCGCGTCCGTGTCAACGATTGGCCCGCGCCCCACGTTGATAAGCACCGCGTCCGGCGGGAGGGTATCGAACTCCTCGTCGCCCACCAGCCCCCGGGTGGTGTCGGTGAGCGGGCAGGCGAGCAGCAGGTAGTCCGTCCGGGCGAGCGCGTCGTGGAACGGCTCGTCGTCGAATCCGACCACCTCCTCGGTCGGGCCGCCCTTCTCGGGAGTGTAGCGGACGCCGATGCGGTGGCAGCCGAACGGCGCCAGCCGCTCGGCGATGGCCCGCCCGATGGCACCCAGGCCGACGATCGTTACCGTCGAGTCGCCCAGCTCCCGGTCGTGGCCCCGGAAGTGGCGCCACTCGGCGCGGCCGTCGCGGCGCCACCCCTCGTGGAGGTTGCGGCTGAACGCCAGCACATTGCCGATGGCGTACTCGGCGATGTTCGGTCCGTGGACGCCGGAGGCGTTCGTCACCGCGACGCCGCGGTCCTCCATGGCGTCAAGCGGAAGGTGACCAACGCCGGCCGAGGAGGCGGCGAACAGTCGTAAGCTCTCTGCGGCTGCCAGCAGCTCGTCGTCGATGACGTGCCCGGTAGCGACCGGCACGTCCGCAATCAGCTTCCGCTCCTCGGCGGGGGTTCCCGCCCGGACGATCTCGTGATCGGGGAGCCGCTCGCGGAGCGCCTCGGCGTACGACTCCGTGGACAGTCCGTGGACCCCGCGCCGGAGCACCAGCACGTCCGGCCTCTGCTCGTCGTTCATCGGATCACCGCCGGTCGGGTCGGCATAGGGCTACCAATCGCTGGCGCTGTCTTAACTTCAACCCCAGTCACTCCCCACCGATGGCGGCGGCCGTGCTCCTCCAGCGCGCCCAGGAGCGTCGGCGTGTCCAGGCCGGCGGTCGGCATACGAGGTGACGTTCCTGGTCAGTTACCCGTCGCCCGGGAGCAGGCGGAGGATGCAACGCATGGGTAGTCGGCGCGGGCTTGGGGCTACCGGATGCACGATGATGAGGAGGTCGGCGGGCGGAAGTTCGCGGTCAACAACGCTGGCGACTACGACATCGTCGAGGCTCTGGAGGAACCGAAGGCAACGACAGCGACAGCGGGCGCTTCCTCGTCAACGAGCACGAGACCGTCGGGAACCACTCGACCGGCATCGAGGCAACCCGAACCGTTTTGCCGGTCATCGCCGGTGGAACGGTATGGCCTACAGCGCCTA
>CAZLOO010000120.1:0-1516 GCA_964561055.1 uncultured Halobacteriales archaeon | reverse complement strand
ACCCGAACCGTTTTGCCGGTCATCGCCGGTGGAACGGTATGGCCTACAGCGCCTACGAGAGCGTTACCGTCGATGTGGATTCGGGGGTGGCGACGATCGAGTTCCACCGTCCGGAGAAGTACAACGCCCTCAGCACGGCCGTGATGCTGGACCTGCGGCGGGCGTTCGACGAGCTCGGACTCGACCGGGACGTCGACGTCGTGGTCATCGCCGGCGAGGGCGATGACGCCTTCTCGGCGGGCGCGGATATCGACCAGTACGCCGGCCCAGCCGAGGAGCACGACCCCCGACAGCGCGACCGGCAGGATCTGTTCTACGAGGTGTACCGGAAGCCCCGCGAGCTCCACGCCCCCGTCGTCGCCGCTATCGACGGCTACTGCGCCGGCGGCGGACTGATACTGGCGATGTACTGTGACCTCCGCATCGCCGACACCACCAGCCAGTTCGGCGTGCCGGTGACGGATATCGGACAAATTCCGGCGGGCGGCTCCACCCGCCGGGCGGTCGAACTGGTCGGCGAGGCAAAGGCCAAGGAGCTGGTGTTCACCGCCGGTTATATCGGCGCCGAGGAGGCCCACCGCATCGGGCTGGTCAACCGCCTCGTCGAGCCGGGGGAGCTTGACGCCGAGGTGGCGGCCGTCGTGGACGCGATCCAGGACACCGGCCGTGAGGCGGTGAAGCGCTCGAAGCAGGCCATCAACGACGCCGCCGACGCACCGGACCTCGCCAGCGCCCGGGAGCGGGAGGCCGAGCTCTGGTGGGAGCAGTTCGCCACCGAGGAGCGCCGCCGGCTGGTCCAGCAGTTCGTCGACGGATAGCCGGAGCGTAGGTATAAGTACGCGACGCGGTACTTCCCTCCCATGTCCGAGGCCCCCCTCAGCCACCTCACCGTCGTCGACTTCTCGCGGTACCGCGCCGGCCCGTGGTGCAGCAACCTGCTCGGCGAGCTCGGCGCCGAGGTGATCAAGATCGAGCGGCCGGGGATGGGTGACCCCGAGCGGGGTAGCTACCCACAGCAGGGCGGGATGGGGGTGAGCTTCATCCCGCGCAACCGCAACAAGAAGAGCGTCGCCGTCGACCTGAAGACCGAGGCAGGGCGGCAGGTGGTCGAGGACCTCGTCGCCGACGCGGATGTGCTCGTGGAGAACTTCAGCCGAGGCGTGCTTGAGCGGCTCGGGCTGGGGTACGACTACCTCTCGGAGGAGGTGAACCCCGGGCTCATCTACGTCGCCGTCCGGGGGTACGGCAACGAGGGTCCCTACCGCGACCGGAAGGGGCTGGACCTGATCATGCAGGCCGAGGGTGGCATCATGAGCGTCACCGGTACCGCCGACGGCGAGGAGGTGAAGGTCGGCCAAGCAATCGGCGACATCGGTGCCGGGCTGTACGCCACGGTCGGCGTGCTCGCGGCGCTTAACCACCGCCAGCGCACCGGTGAGGGCCAGCGTGTGGACACCAGTCTGTTCGGCACCATCGTCTCGTTCATGGAGGAGTACCTCACGATGTACGGCATCAC
>CAZLOO010000119.1:0-6818 GCA_964561055.1 uncultured Halobacteriales archaeon | reverse complement strand
AAGGTGGTCATCTACGACAGCCACCTGTTCGCGGAGCTGTCGCTGGTGGACCCGGGACTGACGGAGTCGCTGCCCGCGGGGGTCGCAGCCGCAACGGGGATGGACGCGCTCACCCACGCGGTCGAGGCGTACGTTACCCTGCTGCGGAGCCCCTACACAGACGTTCTCGCCCGGGACGCCGTTGAGCGCATCGGCGAGTACCTCCGCCCAGCCGTCCACCAGGGACCGGCCAACGACCGGGCGCGCTACGAGATGAGTTTCGCCGCCATGACCGCCGGCCAGGCGTTCGTCAACTCCGGACTGGGCGCGGTCCATGCGCTCACCTACCCGCTGGGGGTGGAGTGCGGGCTGGGTCACGGGCTGGCCAATGCCGTGTTGCTACCCCACGTGATGGAGTACAACGTCTCCGCCGAACCGGAGCGGTTCGCCGACCTGGCGCGGCTGCTCGGCGAGGAGCCCGCACCTGGGGAGTCGACGCTGGATCTGGCCTACCGGAGCGTCGACGCCGTCAAGCAGCTCAACGAGGACATCGGCATCCCAAACCGGGTGCGGGAGGTCGGCGACGTTGACCCGGACGACTTCCCGCACTTCGCGGAGGTCTGCTTCGAGTTCTCCGAGCACAACATCGAGCGCAACCCCCGGACGATGGACCGCAAGGACATCGTGAGCGTATTCGAGACGGCGTACTAATTCCCGGGCGGTCAGTCCTGCTGCCGGTCGAAGTCGAGCACGTTCTCGAGGGAGCGCTCACTGTCGTGCTCGTAATAGCGGGCGACATAGCCGACGAACAGGAGCTTCGAGACCAGCGACAGCGCAGTGAACACCGCCGGCCGGGCCGGCCCGCGGCGACGCCGCGTGGCCGGCGGCGACAGTCAGCGTGGCGGCAGCATGGTTGAGTAGCCTCACGGGCTGGCGACCGTCGTGGTTGCGGTAGTGGATTCGCTCGCCGAGTACCACACAGATCACCCCAGCATCGGTAGCAGCGGCGGAAAGAACTCGGGGCTGATGAGCGCGAACCTGAGGGCAATCACGACGGTCCTGGACCGCCGGCTGTAGACACCGTACATTGCTAGCGGGAGGACGGTGACTCGGGGCCGGCCGCCCAGCAGGTTGGCGGATATCGCCAGAGGGCGTCAGCGGGTCCGTCGGCGGGAGCGGGAGACATTACCCCTGCCCCGCCGGGGGAGGGCGTGTGCGGTTCGGTCACGCTGCGCGGCCGACGACGGCACCGGCGGCGCCGACCGTTAGCAGCAGCGTGGCGGCCACAGCAGGGTACGCCAGCGCCATCAGCGCGACGGGGAACGCCGCGGCCAGCAGGGTGGCGGCTGCCAGACTACCCCAGGTGACGGGTGTCTGGTAGCCGGTAGCTGTCGTCTGCGATACGCGGGTCTGCGTGCGTGTGTGGTCTGTCATGGGTGGCGGGGTGTGAGACGGTTCGAAGCCGTGCGTCCCAGTCGGAGGAGCCCCGCCACGGCAGCACCGAGAAGTGCAACCGCAACCGGGCTCGCGCTCAATCGAGCAGCGGGATCATCGTATCAGCTCTTACTGGCCGGAGGTGTATAAATTCCTGACATTATGTGCTATCATACCACATGATACACGAGTGCACGGCGGTCGATACGGCGAGAACCGCTCGACAGCGAGCCGGCGGGCCGTCTGACGGGGCGGTGAACGTCTCCCAGCGCTTCCACTCCGGGCGGTCAGCGGTAAAACCCCGCCGTGACGTTCACCCCGCCGTCGACCGCGACGTCCTCACCGGTGACGTGGCTCGCCAGTTCCGACGCAAGGAACAGCACGACGCCGGCGACGTCCTCCGGCTCGGCGATATGGCCCGTCGGCAGCCGATCGAAATCGTACAACTGGTCGCCATGCTCCTCAATGGCCTGCTCGACCGCCGGGGTGCGGGTCGTCCCCGGCGAGACGCTGTTAACCGTGACGCCGTCGGGGGCAAGCTCCAGCGCCAACCCCTCCGTGACGCCAAGAAGCCCGGTCTTAGTGGCGCCGTAGGCGGTCCACTCCGGCACTGCCGTCCGGGTGACGTTACTGGCGACGTTGACGATCCGGCCGGAGTCGTGGTCGCTAGCCCGGAAGACGGCCGCGAACCGTCGGGCCAGTAGCAGCGCCGCCCGGAGGTTCAGCCGGAGCATCCGGTCGATCTCCGCGACCGGCTGGTCGACCGGCGAGGCGGTGAGAAACACGCCGGCGTTGTTGACCAACACGTCCGGGGGCTCCGTGATTTCGATAGCCTCGCTCGCGAGCCGGTCGAGACCCTCCTCAGTCGCCAGATCGGCGACCACGGCCCGACCCTCGACGCCGTGGGCCTCTATCTCCGCGACGGTCCGGTCCAGTTCGGACGCCGTGCGGGCCGCCACGGTCACGTCGGCGCCGGCCTCGGCAAGCGCCACTGCGACCATGCGCCCGATACCCCGGCTGCCCCCCGTGACGACTGCCCGCCGGCCGCTCAGGTCGATCTCCACTGTCATCGCCGGGGCGGTCTCCGGGCGTGCTGATAGCTGTACCGCCGTCACCGGGTCGTGACGCCCGACTCTCGGGAGGCCGTTCAGTCCCCGCGGTCGACCTCGGGACGATCTCCTCGTTTGGACCGGATCGACTCCCGGCGGTCGGCGGTCGCCGCCTTCTGAACCGACAGCGGGTCGCCCTCCAGCACGACGCCGTACTCCTCGTGGGCGGTCTCCCGGGAGATGTAGCCGTCTCGGACGTCCGCGAGGACGGCCGCCGGCGGCCGTTCGAGGGGGTCGCCGTAGCCGCCACCACCGCCGGTGGCCACCTCGATGACGTCGCCTGCGGACATCGGGACGTTGCCGAACTTCGAGGGAGAGGCCGACCCGAACGCCGTCAGTGGGCGAGCGTCCTTGGCGTCGCGCTCCAGCCGGTAGTACGAGAGCCCGCCGGGCTCGCCCCCGAACAGCCCGTGGGGCGGTATCGTCGCCCGGTCGCCGGTGCCGGAGACGGTCGCCTCCCCCCGGAGCAGGCGGAACCGCATCACCGTGCCGAGGCCGCCGCGACGTCGGCCGGCGCCGACGGCGTCCTCGTTGAGCTTGTAGGCGTCGATTCGCCAGGGATAGGCCGTCTCGAACGTCTCCACCGGCTGGTTGGAGGCGTTACTGATGTACGTCTGGACCGCCGTGTAGCCGTCCCGATCGTCCATCCCACCGTAGCCGCCACCCCGGTAGTAGTACCAGACGTACTCCTCGTCGTCCGCGGGGTCGACACCGCCGGCGGTGAGGTTGGCGTTGTGGCCGTAGTCGGCCGCAGCCACCCGGTCGGGGACGGCCCCGACCAGTGCTCCCATGACGACGTTGACGATCCGCACGGAAGTCTCCGTGTTGCCGCTGAAGGTGGGCGCCGGCGGCTCAGCGTTGACGATGGTCCCCTCTGGGGCGGTGATATCGACGGGCCGAAAGGCGCCGTGGTTGGTGGAGACGTCCCGGTCGGTTACCTGCAGGAAGGCGTTGTACGTCGAGGAGGCTGTGATGCCGTAGGTGGCGTTGACCGGACCCCGGGTCTGCGGATCACTGCCGGTGTAGTCGACGCGGGCCGACCGGCCGTCGACCTCAACGGTGGCGTCGATGGCAATCGGCTCGGCCCGGTGGCCGTCATCGTCGAGATGGTCGGTGAACTCGTAGGTGCCGTCCGGGATGTCGGCCAGTTCCAGGCGCATCAGCTCCTCGGATACGTCCTTCACGGCCGCGAAACTCTGCTCGACCGCCTGGCGGCCGTACTTTTCGACCAGTTCGCGCAGCCGCCGCTCGGCGGTGTTCAACGACGCCAGCATCGCCCCGTAATCCCCCCGCTGGACGTCATTCAGCCGGACATTGCTCATCAGTATCTCCGTTATCTCCTCGTCCTCCTCGCCGGCCTTGTACCACCGCACCGGCGGCAGCCGCATCCCTTCCTCGTAGATGGAGGCAGCCGTCCCGGAGAACCCGCCCGGGGCGGCCCCGCCGACATCGATGACGTGCGCCCGGGTCGCGGGGAACGCCAGCAGTTCCCCGTCGACGGCGACCGCTTTCATCATCACGAAGTCAGGCAGGTGGGTCCCCCCCCGGAACGGATCGTTCTGGAGTATGACGTCGCCGGGCTCGATGGTGTCGATGCCGATCTCCTCGATACCCCGCTGAGCGGTGTACGGCATCGACCCCAGGTGGACCGGGCAGTGCTCAGCCTGGGCGAGCATCTCGGCGTCCGTGTCGAGGATACCACAGGAGAAGTCCCGGCCCTCGTTGAAGATCGAGGAGTAGGCCGTCCGCATCATTGTCTCGCCCATCTCCCGGGAGACGTTCGTGTACGCCGACCGGAGTACCTCGAAGGTAATCGGGTCGAGATCGTAGCCGTTGAGCAGCTCCTCGCGTCGGCGACTGGCCTCGGCTCGCGTCATCGGTCCCCCCTCGTGGCGACGACTAAGTTGCGCCGCCCGTCCGTCCGGACGGTGGCGTCGGGCGGCACCACCGTCGTGGAGGTTGGTTCCTCAATGACCGCCGGCCCCTCCAGCGGTTCCTGGTCGGCGACGGCAGCCCGGTTGTAGACTGGCGTCTCGGTGAAGCCCGGGGCCTCAAAGTAGCAGTTCCGCCGCTCGAGCAGTTCCGGGTCGCCCAGTTCGGCGGCGTACTCCGGCGTCTCCACTGGCCGAGTGGCGGTCGCCCGCAGCGAGACTACCTCCACGGGATCGTCGGGACGCTTGTGGGCGAACCGCTCCTCGTGAAGATCGTGGAACCGGTTGGCGGCGGCCGCCAGCGACGCCCGGCTTACGCCGGCGCCGTCGTGTGGGGTGGTGATCTCGTAGGCCTCACCGACGTAGCGCAGGTCGAGCCGGTACTCCGTCTCCACGCGCTCGCCGTCGGCGGCGATCTCCTCGCGGGCGTCGCCGGCCAGTCGCGCGAACGTCTCCTCGACAGCCGCCGGGTTGGCGGCGTCCAGCCGCCGCAGGTACGAACGAGCCTCGTCCTGCCGAAGATCGGCGCTCATGCAGCCGTACGCGGAGAACACCCCCGGATTCGGCGGCACCACCACCTCCTCGACGCCGATCTCGCTCGCGATGCTGGCCGCCACCATCGGCCCGGCGCCGCCGTAGGCGACCATCGCGAACCCGCGGGGGTCGTACCCCCGCTCGACGGTCATCTTCCGGGCCAGCATCGCCATGTTCGTCTCGGAGATCTCCATTATCCCCCGGCAGAGCTCCTGGAGACCCATCCCGAGGCCGTCGGCCAGTCTCTCGAGGGCAGCCTCGGCGGCGCCGACGTCGACCGTGAGGTCCCCGCCCAGCAGGGTGTCGTCGCTGAGCCGGCCCAACAGCACGTTGGCGTCCGTGATCGTCGGCTCCTCGCCGCCGCGGCCGTAACAGACCGGCCCGGGGTCGGCGCCCGCGCTCCGGGGCCCGACCTGCAACAGCCCGGTGTCATCGATCCAAGCGACGGAGCCGCCACCGGCGCCGATAGAGTCGACGTCCACCACCGGCACTCGGATCGGCATCTCAAACTCGATCTCCCCCTCCAGGTTGATCGCGGGCCGGCCGTCGGCGACCACTCCCACCTCGCAGCTGGTGCCACCCATGTCGAAGGCGATGACATCCTCTCGGCCCGTCCGGCGGCCGAGGCTGGCCGCCGCCGTCACTCCGCCGGCGGGCCCGGAGTCGAACGTCTCGATCGGCTGGCGCCTGGCGGTGTCGACGTCCATTACGCCGCCGTTCGAGCGCATGATCAGCGGCTCGACCCCGACGCCCAACTCCCCCAGCTTCTGGTCCAGTTCGCTGAAGTAGCGATCCATCACCGGCAGCAGATAGGCGTTCGCCACTACGGTGCTGGTGCGCTGGAACTCCCGGATCTCCGGCAGCGTCTCCGCGGAGATGCTCACGGCCGCCCCTGGGTGGACCTCGCGGATGATCTCGCGCATCCGCTCCTCGTGGCTGCTGTCCAGGAAGGAGAACAGAAAACAGACCGCGTACGCTTCCGTGCCGGCCTCGCGGAGCTCGCGGGCGGCCTCGCGGGCGGCGTCCTCGTCCAGTTCCCGGACTACCGAACCGTCAGCAGCCAGCCGTTCTGGCACGCCCCGACGGCGCCGTCGCGGCACAAGCGGGTCGGGCTGGTCCCAGTCCAGCGAGTACAGCTCCGGTTTCATTAGCCGGCCGATCTGGAGCACGTCTCGGAACCCCTCGGTGGTGAGCAGGCCCGTCGTGGCACCGGTGCGCTCGATGACGGCGTTGACCGCGGTTGTCGAGCCGTGGACGAACTGCGCGATCGACTCGACGGGGACGCCGCTGCCGGCCAGTACATCCCGCACCCCCTCGGAAGGGTCCTCGGGGGTGGTCAGCCGCTTGTTCACCTCGATGCGGCCGCCGTCGGCGTCGACCGCGATCATGTCGGTAAAGGTCCCGCCCACGTCGACGCCGACGTGGTGGGTGACCTCTGTCGTCATAGCGCCTTGTGCCGCAGTCGGGACATATAGCTTTCCCAACCGAAGGAACCACCACGTCCGACTGCGAGCCGACTGGGCATAGCTTTACATATCGGCCGGGGCGCTGGGGCGCATGGCCGACGTAGTGGTCGAGAACGGCGAGTTGGTCACGGCACAGGAGCGGACTCAGGCGGACGTCGCCATCACGGACGGCACTGTCGACCGAGTGGCGGCGGACCTCTCAGGCGAACCCGCCGACCGACGGGTCGACGCGGGCGGGAAGCTCGTCCTTCCGGGGGTAATCGACCCGCACGTCCACGTAGAGTGGCCCGACTGGGAGTACGACGTCGGGGCCCGCCACGGCGGCCGAGCGGCGGTCGCCGGCGGGGTGACGACGGCGATCAACT